>JANOMP010000081.1:0-48629 GCA_031420365.1 Cytophagaceae bacterium | reverse complement strand
AAAAAACACTCACAAAAAAAAATCCTCATGAAAATTTTTAAATTAATTATCTAGCTATTAGCAATTTAACTTGCTTAAAAATTTTCATACGGACGTTTTTGTGATTAATGGAACAATGTTTATTTGTTTTCTAAAAGATTTCATAAATGAATATTTCTCCACTCTAAATCCTGTAATGCCAATTTTTTAAATTTGAAATATTGCAATAAACTTGATTTTATTCATATTTTCTTTGGTTATATTTCGAATAAACTACATTATTTCCAAACATAACCTCTTTTTAAGAAAACCAACTCTGTTTGCGGCTGACCAATTTTAGCAAACAGAGTATTTGTATTTCGTTGTTCATTAGCAGATTTTACCTTCATTAGATTCCAGTGTTTGTTTGGCTTTATCCAAAAAATATTACTTCCAATTGAAATTTGGTTGGGATGAAGATTGTGTTTTGACTTAAAAAGTACAAGGTCTCTCGTTCTGTCAAAGCTTAAAAATTACCTTTAATTTGAATTCCAAAGTAAATTTTAAACCTTTTATTATACATGTTACCATAGGAAGTTTTTTCAACTTATCTACGAGTGTTAAAATTGGGGGAAACTATACATTTGTTCCAAGGCACAATAATCATTTCAATAATTGAATTTAGCCAAAGGTGATTATTTCACCTTTGACTTTTTTTTCATTATTTTGGTAAAATAACCGTGTCAATCACATGTACATAACCATTTGAAGCCTTGATTGAGCCTAGGATTTTGTTTCCATCCACATAAGTTGCCCCATCTTTTACAGTAAAAGTTACATTTGTTCCATCTACCATCCCCATTGATTGTCCATCTTGGAAAAAGTCAGCAGCAAGAGCTGAGGTCATCACATGATGTTGAAGAATTGATTCCAATTTGCTTTTGTTTTCTGGTTTCAAAAGATCCTCTACTGTTCCCTTTGGCAATTTATCGAATGCCGCATTAGTTGGAGCAAAAACTGTGAATGGACCAGCATTAGAGAGGGCAGTAACTAAGTCTGCAGCAGTGACTGCCACCACTAAAGTAGTGTGGTCAGGCGATCCAACGGCTACTTTTACTATATCTTTTTGTGATTCGTCGTCTTTTACCCCTTCTTGTCCTGACAAAACGGCTTCTTCTGAAGAATTGGAGGTACTAGATTCGGTTGAGCTGGAGTTACAAGAGCCCATTAAAAAAGCTAAAAACAAAGTTGAAACTACTGATTTCATAATTATTAAAATTTAATTGTTAAACAAACTATAAGTCTTTTTTATTGAAAATTCGATATCCAAAAAATACGGGTATTAGTACCCACAATATCAATAAACCAAATGAAACTAATACGCCCCAAGTGGAGCTAAAGAAATTCTGAAAAACTGCTCCAGTGATACCCATCAGTGCTGATACGTCTAGCTGCATGAGTACTAAAATTCTCGCCAAATCCATGGGATTTAGTGCCGAAAATATGAGCGAAACTTTTTCCATGGGATAATCTGCCATGTTGACCAATACCACCAGAACCATGCCGTCATAGAGGATGCAAAGATAAAACCATACGGCTAAAGCCACACCAATGGCTTTAGCTTTGTCTTTGGTTATGACCGATGCCAAGAAGGCTATAGCAACGAATGTGAGCGCAATCAACAGTCCTCCCAATACCAAGGTTAAGCCTCTCAAAGAGCCATCAAAAATTAAAGTTGGTAGGCCAACACCAATCAAAAAGGCCATTCCGAGCGAAAAACAAAGCCCCAAAAACTGACTAAAATAAATGGTGCGTCGGCTCATGGGCTGCGCCGAAAGTAGCTCAATAAATTCGTAAGAATTATAAAAATGAATGGTTGAAAATATGACACTAACCAATGGAATAACAATCAAAATGATGTTCAAAAGGCTCAAAAGACCTTTGTTTGGGTCACTTTCAAACCAAAAAAAACTAAAACTCAACAATAGTAATAAGATGGTATACCCTATCACAAACCTGTTGCGAACTATGTCATATATTACATATTTGATTGTCTTCTTCATGCCATTATTTTTTCAAAATTATTTTTCATCAAACTTGCTATGATTTTACCAAGACGCTCCTCTCCAAATTCAACTTTCAGTTCGTCTAATTTTTTGAAAACTTTCAATTTTCCTTCCTGCAAATACACCACATGTGTTGAAAGCTCCTCCAAATCAGCCATAATATGCGAAGTGATAATGATTAATTTCCCTTTTCTTTTTTCTTTTAAAATCTTACTTTTCAATAGCTCACTTGCCAAAGGATCGAGTCCTGCAGTTGGTTCATCTAATATCAAGACTTTCGGGTCAAAAAGAAATGCCAATGCTGCACTTACTTTTTGTTTTGTGCCACCAGACAGTGTTCCCATTGGTTTTTGATATATTTCATTGAGTTTGAAGAGTTCTATTATTTCTTCATCTATAATAATTCCTTCTTTTTTACCTTTTCTGATGTCTATCATCATGTCTATTAACTGAGCGATTTTCAGATTAGGTGGATAATTGCCGATTTGAGGCATATAACCAATTTCACTTCGGTAAGAAAACTCATTTTTTATATTTTTTCCATCAAAAATTATTTGGCCTGCATCAGGAATTACCATTCCCAAAAGTGACTTTATCAATGTGGTTTTTCCAGATCCGTTGGGTCCTAGAATAGCCACAGATTGGCTCATCTCTAAGTTCAGAGAGATGTTTTGTAAAACTTCCAGTTTTCCAAAGGACTTCTTTATGTTTTCAAACTTTATCATTTTTTAAACTTTAAAATTGAAAGGATGGATGGCATTCGGTTTCATACTTGGACTATCATCTTTGAGGTTTTCAGGAGTAAGACTAGGTATAATTTTTTCTATTTTGTCCAGTAATGTTGCTGTAAAACTTCTTAGTAAAACCATTGTCTGAGGCATTCGTTCAATTAAGGTTGAAAACAAACTTACAGGTCTGTACAAAATATCACCTTTGCCGTCGTGGTTGAGGTCGTAGCCTTCGTATTTGTCCCAATAATTGTTGTTGAGATGATTAAAAGTAACAGAACCATTGGTGGCTATATCGAATGTATTGGCCATGAAATTATTATGATGAATATTGTTTTCATCACAATTGGCTTGAATTCGAAGTCCTATGCCATTTTGTTTAAAAACATTATGGTTCATTTTTAATCTGCTGCAACCTTCCATATAAACCCCAACAGTATTAGAATTAAACAGATTGTGTTCTATGTCGCTGTCAGATATGTCTTTTAACAATATACCAAATGCAGACCCGCCCCAATTGCTATCAAAGAAATTGTCTTTCATGGTTACATGTTTGGTGTACATTACCGCTACTCCAGCACCGTTTTTTCTGAAAATATTATGGGTGTAAGTATCATAATGTGAGAACATAAAATGCAACCCGTATCGAATATTTTTTGTGCTATAGTTGTTGGTTATAAGAGAGTTGGTTACAAACTCGAAATAAATGCCATCACGATGTCCTTCAATATAGTTGTTGTTAATCCGAATGCTATCACATTTCCAAGCATGAATTCCGTTGCCAGTAGTTTGCTCTTCTTTTGGAAAGCCTATAATTCTATTGTTTTCGATTAAACATTTGTTTGATGCGGAGAGGTAGATGGCAAAATAGCAATTGCTAAATTCATTATCAAAAACCTTTACGTTTTCAGATTCCAATATTTTTACTCCCGCCCAATCAATCAAACTGGTTTCTCCTACATTTTCAAATCTAATTCCGCTAATGGATACGCCGTTTGATTTTACAACCAATATCTCTCCTTTTTTCTGGGCATCAAAGACAGGTTTATTTTTCCCAATAATTGAAATTGGTTTGTTAATTTCGAGGTTGAAAAATTTATATTCCCCTGCAGCAACTTCAATTTTATCTTTCTCTATTGCATTTGAAATGGCATATTTTAAGGATTTGACTGAATTTACCTTCCAAGTTTTTCCATAAACTGCAGGATGTATAAATAGAAATAGTATGAATATATTTTTCATCAAAAAAGACCATTTAATTCTGTCCAGATAACACTTTCTGAAGTTGAATCGGTTTTAATAAATGTCTGAGCTTCTAATTCCGATCCAAAAGCAGCAATATTTCCCAACATTGGGCTTCGCAGGCTTACTGATTTTACAAAAAAGGCTTTTTTGAAAGATATAAAATTGTTGGGTATGTTTAATGTGCTAAAGACTATATGTTTACAGTCAGATTCCCCAATATTCGAGGATTTCATAAATTTTACCATACAACCTGTGTCATCAAATTTATGGACCTTACCTTTAGATGTCACGAGTTCTGTTCCAAATTTTTTGTCCATTATAGTCATTTTACAAAATTCACAAAAGTCTTTTCCATAATGAATAGGCTCGGTTTCTATTTTACACGAGGAAAGCATAAATATGCAAACAAATATCAATGGGATATTTAAATTAAAATTTTTCATACAAACGCTTAATTATTAGTTTTTTTCTCGAAAAATAAAACAGAAACAGAAACTACACCTAGCAAAACAAAAAGCCATCCACCTACATCAGGAATTGAATATGCTCCAAAGTTTAAAAGTTCTTTATATCCAATAAGGGGTGGTTGGTAGGCCATTCCAGTTACTTTTATTGCTGCTGAATCGTCAAGATTATGTCCATATTTGTATCCCCAGTTCCAAAAATCATACATGGCTATAATGCCTGAAAATATTAAAATTGCAATGAATCCAATTAAGATTTTTCTACTTTTTAAAAATGAAGTAAGCAAACCAAAAAGAATTATGATGGCAACAGCGTAAGGTAAAATTTTAAATTCTGGAAACATCTTTTCTTCTATATGAGCCATTCCAATATAGTGATTAAGTCCATTAATTATATCCAATTGGCCGCTTAGTTTATCTAACCAAATAAACATTGATAAGCCTTCAGGGTATTGTGGAGCCCAAAGATCTATTCTCCAAATGGGTACGAAGTAAGTTATCAATAATAGTAAAGAACTCATAGCAATACTAATTTGAGAAATTTTCTTTAGTGGTTTCATTCAAATATTTTTATAAGATAGAACATCGAGATTTCTATGTTCTATCTTATTTTTATTTCTTTAATTTTTTTCTACCCTTTATTCTGCTTTTTTCCCAGTTCCCCAAGAAAGTGGAATTTTGCTTCCTGCTGGAGAAACTCTTATGTAACCTTGCATTTCTTGGTGCAATGCAGAACAGAAGTCGGTACAATACATTGGAGAAACGCCAATCTTAGTAGGTATCCACTTTAGAGTACAAGTTTCTCCTGGCATTATTAATATCTCAGAATTTAAAGCTCCTCTCACAGCGAAACCGTGAGGTACATCCCAGTCTTGTTCAAGATTTGTAACATGGAAAAACACCACATCCCCCAATTTTATACCCTCAATATTATCAGGAGTAAAATGTGATCTTATGGAAGTCATATATACGTGAACTTCGTTTCCTTTTCTTATTACTTTTGCCTCTTTTTCCCCTTTGGTAACAAAAGGATGTTTGTTTTCTTCTAATTTAAATATTTTTCTACTATTTTTTGCTATTAATGAGGCTGGTATTGATTCAGCATAATGAGGTTCACCAATAGTAGGGAAATCAAGAAGTAATTTCATTTTTTCTCCAGAAATATCATACAATTGAGCCGATTGAGTTAACTCGGGGCCAGTAGGCAGATAACGATCTTTAGTTATTTTATTATAGGCTACTACGTATTTTCCCCAAGGTTTTGCTGTTGGACCACCAGGAATACTCAAGTGACCCACTGAATAGAATGTAGGTACTCTGTCTATTACTTCGAGTTTTTCGATATTCCACTTTACTAATTCAGACGATACGAAAAATGAGGTAATGGCATTTCCTCTACCATCAAACTCTGTGTGCAATGGCCCTAAACCTGGCTTTTTTACTTCCCCATGCAAAACTGCATCGTATTTCAAAACTGGAATTCCGTCAAAGCTTCCGTCAAAAGTTTTGTTAGCAATTGCTTTTTCCATTTTGTCGAAAGAGAATACAGGAATAACGGCTGCCAATTTTCCAGACCCTACGATATATTGACCAGTTGGATCTACATCACAACCATGCGGAGATTTCGGACATGGCATAAAGTAAAGCATGTCGGGACATTCTTTGGGGTCTAAAGTCATTACTTCGTTTATAATGGTTGAAGTTGCAGTATGGGTCTCTTCATTATACACATTATGAGCAAATTTTGCTGCTTCTTTTTTTCCTTTACCCTTTGCCAAATATTCCTCGGCTTTTTTCCAGTTTACTGCCAAAATAAAATCCTTATCTTTTTGCGAAGCATTTACTTCCAATAAAGAATTGGCTTGTTCGGTATTATATGTAGAAAAGAAAAACCAGCCCTCAGATTTCCCTTTTCCTGCCCGAGCTAAGTCAAAACTTACTCCAGGAGTTTTTAATTGAAACTTGATACCCATTCTACCAGTAATTTTGTCAATACTTACAAAACTAATATACCCTTTAAAGTTTTGTTTGAAAGAACTAATTGGCACATCGGCATTGTTATCGGGAGGCACAGAGAATCTAGTTCCTGCCACTGCATATTCTGAATTTGCTGTCACAAAAGGGGAAGAGTGGTTTCCTCCAGAGTTGGGTATTTCAATGATTTCTTCAGTTCGAAATGTTGATAGACTTACTCTAGCAATTCTAGGTGTATTGTTGCCATTAATAAAAGCCCAGCGTCCATCATGTTCACTTTTTGTGGTAGAAAGTGCCACATGGTGAGAGTCGTCCCAAGGCACAAATCCATGGGAAGTATTCAACATAGGTTTTGTTTCTTCACTATATCCCCAACCACTTTCAGCAAACTGCGAAAAAACAGGAATGATTTTCAAAACCCTTCCAGAAGGTAAACCTACCACAGATAGTTGTCCATTAAATCCACCTGAGACGATATTGTAAAATTCATCGTGGGTGCCCGGCTTCACATAAACCTTTTGAGCCGCGTTTCCGTCTAAAAAACTAGAATTTGCATTTTTATCCGATGAAGGCTTACAAGATGCAAAGCCTAAAATTGTAATAGCTGTTACTGCAATTTTAATTAAATTATTTTTCATTTATTTTTTATTTATATTTTTCGTTTACATTTTTTTTATTTTTCACCATCATTTTGTCTCATAAATTCTATCACGCTTCGTGCTTCTTTTTCCGTGACATTTTGATTTGGCATTCTTACTAAGCATAGTTCAAGCATTTTTTGAGCCTCTTCATCTTCTGCAAGCATCATATCTACATTTGTAATCATGTTGACAATCCATATAGGTTTGCGTCTTTTTGTAACATCTTTCCACCCAGGTCCAACTATTCTTTCTTCTGTCAATCTATGACAAGAGGAACATTTAAGATCGGAAATGGCTTGTCCTTCCTTTACCATTTTTTGGTCTAAAGGGGAGCTTAGTGTTAAGCCTTTTATTTCTTTTCCATGCACTTCTTCTTGTTTGAGTAAAACTTTGTCGTCTGTTTCAGCAGACTCTGCTCTTTTTTCGGCACTGCCACAACTCCACATAAAAGGGAAAAGCGAAATTAAGAGGATGATTTTTTTCATATTTTTCTAGTTTAATATATAAAGAGTTTTATATCTTTCTTATTCACAAAAATAATTTTCAATTCTCTCATTAATTATGACGATAGCATCTAACTAAAACTGATACTTATCATATTTTTAAAAAAGTGTAATTTTGATTCTAAATTGAATCTAGATGATTTTTGCTTTTTTTACATATTAAGGCATTACAGAATTTAGAGTGGAGAAATATTCATTTGTGAAACCTTTTAGAAAACAAATAGCTCATTGTTCCATTAATCACATTCCGAATATATTCGGACCGTCCGTATGAAATTTTTTAAGCAAGTTAAATTGCTAATAGCTAGATAATTAATTTAAAAATTCATGGCGGACGGCTTTCAGTATTTTTTTTTGTGAGTGTTTTTGGCTGAGCTGGCATTCCAGTTGGCCCGACATTCGGCTTTTTTCAATTAGACAGGCATACCTGCGGTCAGCCGATGCTGAAATTAAGGCTAACAACAAATTCAGTAAACAGCAATCATTAATTAATTTTATAAAATTCAGGGTTTCACTCTAAATCCTGTAAATCCCATATTTAGAGGCTAGCATACCAGAATTGAAAACCATTTAGAATTGTCGCAATGTCATTTTTAAGACCTTTGAAGAATTGAAAATGGGGAAAGTTTTTTAAGTATGAATTCTGAATTGAATTTAAATCTAGAATGAAGATTATTGAAATAATACTGTCTTTAACTAATTGGTTGAATTATTTTAAAACAAAAGAGGTTAATAAATTTGCATGTTTTTTTACAAAAATATGATTTTATTTATAATTAATTTTGCGTTTATTATATTAAGAAAATAGTTTTACTGAGTTGTTGAAAAAAAAATTATACTTTTACTACTGTTTTATTTACCAATCTATTAACAAACTAATTATGATGAAAAAATTACAAACTGTTTTTTTATTTTTGTTTGTTGTTGTATATTCTGCAATAGCACAAAATAAAGAAATATCAGGGAAAGTTATCGCTGATGACGGTTCTGGATTGCCTGGAGTATCGATTACAGTCAAAGGAACTTCAACGGGAACCACTACAGATGCTAGCGGAGGTTTTAAAATTAATGCTGCTGCAAAAGAAAAATTGGTTTTTAGCTATGTTGGCTTTAGAACTCAAGAAGTTTCTATTGGGAATCAAAGCAGCATTACTGTTAGCTTAATGCCAAGTAATGAAATGTTAGATGAGGTTGTGGTAACTACCTTTGGTACTGCAAAAAAATCATCTTTTACAGGATCTTCTTCCAAAATCACTTCAGAAAAACTTGCTATCAGACCTATCACAAACATTGCATCGGCATTAGCAGGATCTGCTTCGGGTGTGCAGTCTAGTGCTGGTAGTGGACAACCAGGTTCTACGCCAGACATTAGGATTAGAGGATTTGGATCTATTTCTTCTTCAAATTCACCTCTTTATGTGGTTGATGGAGTTCCGTATACAGCCAATATTGCGAATCTTAATAATGACGATATTGAGTCAATCACTGTTTTAAAAGATGCTGCTTCTACCGCCCTTTATGGTTCAAGAGCCGCTAATGGTGTTGTAATGGTAACTACCAAGAAAGGCGTTAAAGATAAAAATACGATTAATGTAAGGTATTCTAAAGGATTTAATTCTAGGGCTTTGCCAGAATATGAGAGAGTAGGTCCAGCAGATTATTATCCTTTGATGTGGGAATCAAACAGAAATAGTTTTGCTTACAGAGCTGCAAATCCTGTAGCTATTGGAATCGCTAGTACTAATGCGTCTAATAATATTGGATCTTTGCTAGGCTACAATGTATATAATGTTCCTTTTAATCAGTTAGTTGGAGTGGATGGAAAATTAAATGCAACCGCAACACCTATTTATTCTGATGAGGATTTAGATTGGGAAAATCCTCTGATGCGTCAAGGAAACAGAGATGAATTAGCCTTAAACTTCTCGGGTTCCAATGGAAAATCAGACTA
Source organism: Cytophagaceae bacterium (assembly GCA_031420365.1). GTDB lineage: Bacteria > Bacteroidota > Bacteroidia > Cytophagales > Spirosomataceae > Leadbetterella. The sequence goes on along the minus strand of JANOMP010000081.1, from coordinate 39,099 downwards.
TTTCGTTTCTTTATCTTATCTTAAAGACAAAGGTTTTTTATTAAGGTCTGATTTTGATCGTTACACAGGTAGAATCAATGTTAACAATCAAGTAAAATCTTGGTTTAAGACAGGAGCAAACCTAACTGCTACTATTTCAAAATCTAACGTGGCTGATTCAGATGGTAATACATCTTTTGTAAATCCATTTTTCTTTAGTAGAAATATAGCTCCAATTTATCCAGTTTATGCTTTTGACCCCGCAAATCCAAGTACTTTCCTTAAATTAGACAATGGTCAAAAGAGATATGATTATGGTAATTTGAATGCACTTGGTCTTCCAAATAGGCCCCAATACGGTGGCCGCCATTCTTTGGCCGAGACCGTTTTGAACCAAAATTTCTTCAGAAGAAATGTTATTGGAGCAAGAGGATACGCCGAGTTTACTTTTCTGAAAGATTTTAAATTCACTGCTAATCTTGGAACAGATATAACTAGCAGAAATGATGTGATTTTTGGAAATCCAGAAATTGGTGATGGTGCACCAGCAGGAAGGGGTAATCATCAATTCAGTGATGTTACTAGTTACAACATCTCTCAATTGCTTAACTACAATAAATCATTTGGTAAAAATAATTTTGATGTTTTATTGGGACATGAAAATTTTAGTGCTCGAGATTATTTTTTAGAAGGGTCAAGGTCTCAGCTAGTGGCGGAAAATAATTATCAATTGGTAAATTTTACTACCACAACCAACCTTAATTCTCAGTTAGACTTCCGAAGAGTGGAAGGTTATTTTTCTAGGATTAACTATGATTTTAATGAAAAATATTTTGTTTCATTATCAGGTCGTTCGGACGGATCTAGTAGATTTAGTAGAGACTCTAGATGGGGTAATTTTTACTCAGTAAGTGGTGCATGGAGACTTGACAGAGAAGATTTTATTAAAGACCTTCCATTTATTAGTTCTTTAAAGCTTAGAAGCTCATATGGTCAAACAGGCAATGACAATGTTGGAAGTTTTTATCCTTCACAACAATTATACTCCTTAAATAATAATAATGCTACTGAAGGCGGGATACTTCAAGCTACAAGCCAAGGAAACCCAAATCTAGAATGGGAATCAAACAATTCTTTTGACGTGGCTTTGGAATTTTCAGTATTAAAGAATCGTGTTTCAGGTACTTTTGAATATTTCGATAGACGTTCATCAAATTTAATTTTTGATGTTCCATTACCACTTTCAACTGGGATGCTAACTCAGATTCAAAACATTGGGACAATGTATAATAAAGGGGTAGAATTTGAATTAAATGTTGATGTAGTTCGTAAAGGAGGCTTTAATTGGAATATTAATGCTAACGCAACCCAAATTAGAAATAAAATCACCAAAATGCCTCCTTCTAATCCAGAAATTATTGATGGAACTAAAAAACTTAAAGTAGGTACTTCTCTTTATGATTATTGGCTAAGAGATTATGTACGTATCAGTCCAACAACCGGTGAAGTGCAATATAGAGCGGTAAGTTATGTGCCTGCTAATACAGTGATAACTGACGGTGGAGATACCTTAACTACATCCATTAACAACGCTCGGTTCATTTATAATGGAACTTCTATTCCTAAATTGACGGGAGGCTTTACCAATTCATTTAGTTTTAAAGGGCTTACCCTTTCTGCACTAATTGTGTATCAAATAGGTGGGAAAGTTTATGATGGAGCTTATGCAGGATTAATGAGTTCTGGTTATCACAATGCCAAACATGTTGACATTTTAAGTAGATGGCAGAATCCTGGAGATGTAACTAATGTACCTAGAATGGATGCCGGAAGAACGGCCGACTTTGATGCAGCTTCAGATAGGTGGTTAATTGATGCAAGTTATTTAAATGTACGTACGGTAACATTATCCTATAGTTTGCCAAAAAAAATAGCTCAAAAACTATATCTGAATAACACTCAAATGTATGTGAGTGGAGAAAACTTCATTATTCTATCAAAAAGAAGTGGAATGAATGTTCAACAAAACTTTGGAGGAACAACTTCAAACGTTTATAGCCCAACGAAATCTCTGGTTTTTGGTCTTTCATTTTCATTATAATAAAAAAAGTAAATAATTATGAAAAATATATTCTCTGTTTTAGTTTTTACCTTAATTTGCTTGATTAGCACATCATGCGAAAAAGCCTATTTAGATACCGCTCCTACTGGGAGTGTAGATGCAGCTTCTGCATTTGCAACTACCAAAAGTGCTTCCGCAGCCATAAATGGTATATATAGAGCATTGGTTTATCGTTACCTTGGCTCTCAGGGTCATTCAGGACACCCTGCTATGATGATTATTTTAGATCATATGGGAGAAGACTTAATGCATGGTGCAGCATCTGCAGCTTGGCATGTAAATGAAACTAGATGGGTGGCTCACCGTTCTGATGTAAATACAATGACAATATTTCCCTATCAACTTTATTACAGAGTTATTGGAAATGCAAACATTGCTATCACAAGTATAGACAATGCAACAGGTACTATAGTTGAGAAAAATCTAGTAAAAGGAGAAGCATTAGCTTTAAGGGCTTGGGCATATTTTAATTTGGTTCAACTTTATGGTCAACGTTATGATGGCTCAAAAAAGCCTAATAGTCAATTGGGAGTTCCTTTAGTTTTAGCCCCCACTTTCGATGGATTACCTAGAAGTACAGTGGAAGAGGTTTACACTCAAATAAATAAAGATTTAGCTCAAGCGGCTACTTTGTTAAAAACAGCTAGAGTAAACAAGTCTCATATTAATTTTGAAGTAACAAGAGGCTTTCAAGCCCGGGTTGCATTAACTCAACAAAACTGGGCTGATGCCGCTACTTTTGCTGCTGAAGCAAGAAAACCGTATGCTGTCATGAGCACTGCTCAATACCAAGAAGGATTTTCGGATATTACCAACCCAGAGTGGATGTGGGGATTTGATCACCTTGAAGATCAATCAGAGTTTTTTGGAGCGTATCATTCTTATATTTCTTGCAATTATAACTCAACAGTAATTAGAACTTACCCTAAAGTAATTAATAGTAAGTTATACGATGCGATTCCACAAACCGATGTACGTGCAAGAATGTGGGTAAAAGCACCAACTGCTACCAATTCAGTAGTTCCAGCTGGAGGAATTAGAATTCCTTATTTAAATCAAAAATTCAGATTGCCGGGCGTTCCTTCTACGAGTGCTATGGGAGATGTTCCGTATATGAGATCTGCAGAGATGTTTTTGATTGAGGCAGAAGCAAATGCCAGGCTTGGTAAAAATGCTGAAGCCGCAAAAACTTTATTTGATTTGGTAAGTAAAAGAGATGCTACCTATAAGTTATCAACTACAAGCGGTAATGATCTTTTGAATGAAATTTCATTTCAAAGAAGAATTGAACTTTGGGGTGAGGGCTTCCGTTATACAGATTTGAAAAGGACCAATGAAGCTTTAAATAGAAATGGGCTTAATCACATTCCAGCTATTACGGTTTTGTATGATGCCCCTCCAGGAGATAAACAATGGGAATTTTTGTTTCCAAGAAGAGAATTAGATTCAAATAAGCAAATTGTACAAAATGCTTTATAAGTCTTTTTAGTGATTTTATTTTTCAAAAAAAGCGATAATCACTCATCGCTTTTTTTGTTTTACTTTTTTCAATCTTACCTTTTCTGTGTCTCTTGGAAAACTATCAACAATTCTTCTTATTCATAGTATTCAATTTTTCTTTTTTCAAGCCTTGAAATATTCTAACTTAATGTTGCACTTCCATTATATTCTAGTGAAATTTGCAGTATCAAAACTAAAAGTTTGGTCTTCCACTTATATTTATGAGCGACGCTATCAAACATGAATGTGGCATTGCCCTCATTCGACTTAGAAAGCCACTTGATTATTATATCGAGAAATATGGCACTCCATTATATGCCATCAATAGATTGTATGTGCTTATGGAAAAACAAACCAACCGCGGCCAAGATGGGGCGGGAGTAGCCAATGTAAAAATTGAGGTTCCGCCAGGAAGCCGGTACATTAGCAGATATCGATCCGTCGAAAACCGCCCGGTGGTTGATATCTTTAAGAAAATTAATGAAAAGTATTTAGAAGTAAAAAAAGAACAGCCCGATAGGTTGAAAGACGCTGTTTGGCTTCAAAAAAATATTGCATTTTCTGGGGAAGTGTGGTTGGGCCACCTCAGATATGGTACCCACGGAAAAAATGAGATAGAAAACTGCCATCCTATGTTGCGTCAGAGCAATTGGCGTAGTAGAAATTTAGTGGTAGCTGGCAATTTCAATATGACTAATGCAGATGATCTTTTTAGAAAATTGGTGGAGCTTGGTCAGCATCCAAAGGACTTAGGAGATACCATAACTGTTTTAGAAAAAATCGGTCATTTTTTAGATGAAGAGAATCAAAGAGTTTTTGAGCGATTTAAGGGAATTTATGAAAACCCAGCTTTAAGTGATATTATAGAGGACAATATGGATTTGCAACGCGTTTTGCATCGTGCTTGTAGAGATTTTGATGGTGGTTATGCTATGGCTGGTATTACTGGTTTTGGTGCTTCTTTTGTAGTGAGAGATCCCGCAGGTATTCGCCCAGCTTATTATTGGTACGATGATGAAGTAGTGGTTGTAGCGTCTGAAAGAGTGGCAATAAAATCGGCATTTGGTGCGAAATATGACCATATAAAAGAGATAACGCCAGGAAATGCTTTGATTATCGATAAGCATGGCGAGTTTGGCGAGTTTAATATTTTACCTCAGACAGCCAAAAAATCATGTAGTTTTGAACGAATTTATTTTTCTAGAGGCTCAGATCCTGCTATTTACCAAGAACGAAAAGCTTTGGGAAGATATTTGATTCCTCAGATAATGAAAGAAATAGATTATGATTTAGAGAACACTGTTTTTTCTTATATTCCTAATACCGCCGAAGCTGCATTTTATGGAATGGTGGAGGGCATTGAGGATTATCTTTCTACATGGCGTAAATCAAGAATAAAAAAGGGCAATATTTCTGAGGTTGAATTGGATAAAATTTTGGGTTTTAAGCCAAGATTTGAAAAATTAATTTCCAAAGATGTTAAACTTAGGACTTTCATAACTAACGATGAAGATCGTAGTGAGATGGTGTCGCATGTGTATGAAATGACACATGGAGTAGTTCGAAAAAAGATAGATACTTTGGTTGTTATAGATGATTCAATTGTAAGAGGAACTACCCTTGAAAAAAGCATTTTGAAGCTTTTAGATAAGTTAGGGCCAAAAAAGATTATTATTGTTTCATCAGCCCCACAAATACGTTTTCCAGATTGCTATGGCATAGACATGTCTAAAGTGAACGACTTTGTTGCTTTTAGAGCAATGCTGGCACTGTTAAAAGACCGAGGATTAGAGTATTTGAAAGAAGAGGTTTATCTTAAAGCTTTAGAAGCATTTAGAAACGGCACTTTAACTCATGAAAATTTGGTAAGCCGATTGTTTGAGCCTTTTACAGATGATGATATTTCTCAAAAAATTGCTGAAATAATTAGACCTGCGGGTTTAGAAGCAGAGGTAGCAGTAATTTATCAAACAGTGGAGAATTTAAACAAAGCCTGTTCCTCTGATTTAGGAGATTGGTATTTCACTGGCAATTACCCTACAAAAGGCGGCAATAAAGTGGTAAATAAAGCCTTCATTAATTTTATGGAAGGGAAATTAGTAAGAGCTTATTAGTATTATTCTTTAGTTCTTTTGTTTTATTTATTTAGGCTTTCTTTAGGTTTTTTGGAATTGCATAAACATTCGCAGTAAGTTCTTTAACTCCTATCATTTTTAAGCAATCTTTTATATTTAAATTTAATTTGTTTGATTCTAAAGAGTTATATGTAGTTTTCATAGTTTTATGTTTTTTAATTTTCGAGATAAAAATTTAGTTTATTTAGATAAAATTCGCAAATTGCCAACATTTATTTTTAGGGATTAAAACAAATAATTTCTTACAGAATATTTTTTCGATTTCTTTATTTTATTCCTATTTTTTTTAAAAACAAATTTTACAATATTTAATCAATAAAAAAATGACCAAAAGCAGTTCTTCTAAAATTTATATTTTTTTTGTATGCAGTTTTTTTTCCATTTTTAGTGGAATCGCTCAAAATGCAGATGTGGAAAGAATTAAAACAAAAGTAATGGTGGCAATGGGAGGCCAAAAGGCTTACGATAAAACTAGGTATATAAGTTGGAATTTTTTTGGAAATAGAAATTTGGTTTGGGATAAAGCAAAAGGAAGAGTTAGAATTGATAATTTGAAAGAAAACACCGTTATGATTCTAAATATTAATGATAAAAAGGGAAAGGTTTTGAAGAAAGGCCTAGAAATAACCAATCCCGATTCTGTTTCGAAATATTTGGAAGAGGCTAGAAAAATATGGATAAATGATTCTTATTGGTTGGTTATGCCCTTTAAATTGTCAGATGAAGGCGTTACAGCAAAATATTTAGGAAAATCAAAAACCGAAGATGATAAATCTGCCGAGATATTAGAATTGACTTTTGAAAAAGTTGGAGTAACGCCTAATAATAAATATCATATTTTCTTCGATGAAGAAACTGGACTGGTAAGTCAATGGAGTCATTTTGCTAATTTTTCAGACGAAAAGCCCCGTTTTACAATGCCTTGGAAAGACTATCAGAAATATGGAAAAATAATGCTTTCTGGGGACAGAGGTGCTAGAAAGTTAAGCAATATTATGGTTTTTGATAAACTAGACGAAACAATTTTTACAGATTTTAACAAGCCACCATTTTTAAAGTGATAGAAAAGTTTAAGACGGGTGTTTTGCTAGTAAATTTAGGAACACCCGATTCGCCCAATGTGACAGATGTTAGGAAGTACTTACGAGAATTTTTAATGGATGGTAGAGTAATAGATGTGCCCTATGTGATGAGATGGGCTTTGGTAAATCTAATTATTGCTCCTTTTAGGGCTCCCAAATCTGCCAAAATTTATAAAGAACTTTGGACAGAAAATGGATCTCCTCTAAAAATATATGGGCTCTCTAATGAAAAAGCATTGCAAGAAAAGCTAGGCGAAGCTTATATTGTTAAATTGGCTATGCGTTACCAAAATCCTTCTATTCATTCAAAATTAGAAGAATTTAAGGTCTCTGGCATTAACAAACTCATTGTTATTCCTATGTTTCCTCATTATGCCTCAGCCTCTACGGGATCAGTTTTTGAAAAAGTATTTACAGAGCTTTCAGCATGGCAAGCAATGCCTGAAGTACGTATTGTGAATTATTTTTATCATTATCCAAGGCTTATTGACGGGTTTGTAGAAAATGCTAAAAAATACATGCAAGAGCATAATTATGAGCATTTTTTGTTTAGTTATCATGGCCTGCCAGAGAGACAAATAAGGAAAAGCGACTGCCACGGTGACGTTTGTAAGTTTTCGACGTGTTGTATTCAAATTACACAAAAAAACCAACATTGTTATAGAGCCCAATGTTTTGAAACTACTCGTTTATTAGTAAAAAAACTGGGCCTCAAAGAAGGAACATACACTACTAGTTTTCAGTCTAGGCTAGGTCGTGACCCATGGATAAAACCCTATAGCGATCTAATAATTAAAGAACTGGCGGAAAGTGGCATAAAAAGTATTTTAACCTTTTCTCCTGCTTTTGTATCCGATTGCTTAGAAACCACAATAGAAATAGGTGAGGAATATCGTGAACTTTTTGAGGAATATGGAGGCGAAAAATGGCAGTTGGTAGAAAGTCTAAATGATTCCGAAAACTGGATTGAGTTATTGTCTGAATTGGTAAAAGAATAGATATAGCTGATTTTAGATTATTTGAAGCAAATATTAGATTCAATTTTTGCGTTTCTAAGTTTATATCTAAATATTATAAGTTTTGAGAAAATTCTTGTTTTTGTTTTTAGCATTTGCTTTTAATGCTTGCTTTTTGTTTTCAAATAAGCCAGTTGGTCCGAAAACTGAAGAGCCAAACTTACCTATATTTACTGACACTCCAATTATTAAAACTATTGTTTCTGGTAAAATAGATGAGACATCCGGAATGGCGGTTTCAAGAAATCAGAAAGATTGTATTTGGGTTCATGAAGATAGCGATAATCAGCCTGGATTGCACCTAATAGGAACAGATGGAACGTATAAAAAATTTGTACCTTTTGCTGGGACAAATAGAGATTGGGAAGATGTGGCAATTGGACCTGGTCCTTTAGAAGGAACAAACTATATATATATTGGGGATATTGGTGATAATCCTGAAAAATATGGAGAATATGCCATCTATCGTTTTCCTGAGCCTTCTGCATCCCAAAGGGAAATCAATGAATTCGAAACTATTAGGTTCAAATATCCAGGAGGAATTAGTTATGATTCGGAGGCCTTGTTGCTCGATCCTAAAACCAAAGATTTATATATTATTACCAAAATTCAGTTTAATGTAAAGGTTTTCAAACTGTCGTATCCTCAAATATTAAATCAATTGACAACGGCCGAATATTTGGGAGATATCCCTTATTTTCAGATAACTGCAGGTGATATTTCTTCCGATGGAACAGAAATTTTATTAAAAAACTATATAGCGGTTTATTATTGGAAAAGAAAATCTACTGAAACTATTTATCAAACGCTTAGCCGTTTTAGAGATGTAGGTGTTCCATACATAAGAGAAAATCAAGGAGAATCAATTGCCTGGGATTTATCCGCAAAGGGATTTTATACATTAAGTGAGAATGGCAGCTCATCAGAGCCTGTACCACTATATTATTATTTTAAAAAATAGTTTTTTTCTTACTATTTTGGTTTCCCCAAAAAAAAAGTAGAAAACAATAAGGATAGGAGTATTGATATATCTTTTTTGGAATTAAAAAGAGAATAAAACCGTAAATTATAATTTTGGTTTTATTTTTTATCCAAACATTTTCATTTTGCCATTTTGCGGCATTTTGTTGAATTTTTTCATCATTTTTTTCATTTGCTCAAACTGTTTCAATAAGTTATTAACTTCTTGAACTGTCCTTCCGCTACCATTTGCAATACGTTTTCTTCTATTTCCATCTATTATGTCTGGTAATTCTCTTTCTTTAGGTGTCATAGAATGGATAATCGATTCTATAGGTTTAAAGGAATCGTTACTAATGTCAAGGTCTTTAACAGCTGAGCCCATGCCAGGTATCATGCCCATTACATCTTTTATATTTCCCATTTTTTTAATTTGCTGCAATTGGCCTAAGAAATCGTTCAAGTCAAAGCTGTTTTCACGCATCTTCTTGTTCATTTTGCGAGCTTCGTCTTCATCAAAAGCTTGTTGAGCTCTTTCTACCAACGATATGACATCTCCCATGCCCAGTATTCTACTAGCCATACGGTCAGGGTGAAAAATCTCTAAATCCTCCATTTTTTCACCAGTACTCATGAACTTAATAGGCTTTTCAACTACGGCTCTTACCGAAAGTGCTGCCCCCCCTCTAGAATCACCGTCTAACTTGGTTAGCACTACTCCATCAAAATCTAAACGCTCATTAAAAGTTTTGGCAGTATTTACGGCATCTTGACCGGTCATAGAGTCTACTACAAACAAAATCTCTGAAGGAGAAATAGTTTTTTTGATATTTTCTATCTCGGCCATCATGACTTCGTCAACGGCCAATCTACCTGCAGTATCAACTATAACTATACTTTTCCCTTTAGTTTTAGCTGCTGCCACTCCATTTTTAGCAATAGAAACGGCATCTTTATTATCAAGTTCTGCATATACCTCTACTCCAATTTGCTCGCCTAAGACCTGAAGCTGGGTAATAGCCGCTGGCCTATACACGTCACATGCAACTAAAAGGACTTGCTTGCCTTGTTTTTTTAAATAGCTTGCAAATTTGCCCGAAAATGTAGTTTTTCCAGATCCTTGCAAACCTGCTATCAAAATTACAGCTGGAGATCCTTGATAATTGATAGTTTGAGCCATGCCGCCCATTAGTTCAGTAAGCTCTTCTTGCACTATTTTTACAAAAAGTTGGCCAGGTTCTACGGCTATCATTACTTTGCGGTCAATAGCTTTTTGCTTAACACGATCGGTTACATCTTTGGCTACTTTATAGTTCACGTCGGCGTCCATTAAGGCCCTACGAATCTCTTTTATGGTTACTGCAATATTTACATCGGTTATTCTTCCTTTCCCTTTTAAGGTTTTAAAAGCGCCGTTGAGTTTATCTTGAAGGTTTTGAAACATAATTAATTCTAATATTGGTTACAAAATTAAACAATAGTGCGGTGAAATCAGAATTTATTGTTTGTAATGTTGTGGTGAAATACAAAAAAAACCAAAGCTTTTCAGCAATGGCTTTGATTCAAAGGTTTGGGGAAATTCTGTCAGATAAAAGAAGTATTCTTATTTTGGAAGAGCAGTTCTTTTAACTGAGGTAGAAATTTCGAAAGGCTTTACAATCTTTTTATTACCCGAAATCATTTCAAAATAGTATTCACCATCCGAAAGATTAGATAAATCATAGACTTTAGAGAATTCTTCAGAATGGCTTACATATTCACTATATAGTATTTCTCCTTGCGTGTTTTTTATAACTATATATGTTTTTTTCTGAAGATTGTCTGCTGTTAATTTAAACTTTAGGTCACCTAAAGCTTTCACAGTAAAATCGCTTGTGGTTTCTGAGATGCTTACTACCTTAAACCCATCGTTTGCGAAACATGTTGCTGTAGCTGAAATTCCTATCCAAACCGCACCCGTTAAAATTAGCTTTTTCATAAATTTTCTTTGTTTTTGTTTTCTAATTGGAAAAATTTTAAATCTTGTTTTTGTACTTTATTTTTTTGCCTTTCTCGAAAACATTTGATGCTGCAAACATACACAACAAATTGAATACGTGTCAATTAAGAAAATGTTAAATTTGAAAGTTCTTTACAGGATGCCACGATAATATTAGAATTGTACCATGATTATTAGAATAATTCAAGCATTCGTTTTTATAATGCTATGTTATTTTTCAAAAGAAACAGAAAGGGTTTTGGAGGATTTTTAGAAAATGGTAGGATAAGGAAACACCAATTGGAAATTAAATATTGAAATGTTTATATAATTATTTCGAGTATAAAACTGAAAGATTAGAAACCCTGTTTACTTGCCATTCTTACCAACTCTGTTGTGTTGTTCATTTTGGTCTTTTTGAGCATATTTGCTCGGTGGTTTGATACTGTTCTTGTGCTTAGGTTTAACTTTTCAGCTATTTCTTTGCTATTTTGCCCTTCTGAAATTAGTTTTAGGATTTGCTTTTCTTTTTTCGATAAATGATCAATGACGGTTTTAACTATGACTTTGGGTTGAAAAGTATTCCTATTTTGTAAGGCATCAACTAATATTAAGGATATTGTTGGAGGGAAATATTTTTGTCCATTTGTGACAGTTTTTATAGCTAATAATATATCTTCTTTTTCACAATCCTTTAATAAATAGCCATCCACTCCGTTTTCAATGCTATTTAAAACATAATGAGGGTCATTATGCATAGAAAATACAATTTTTTTAATTAGCGGGTATTTTTTTGTTAATTGATTGGCTGTTTCTATTCCAGACATTAAAGGCATATTAAGATCGAGAAGTACTAGGTCAGGCTTAACTTTCTGAATAAAATCCAATGCTTCTTGTCCTCCAGCCACATCGCCAATAATTTGAATTTGGTCTTCATCTTCCAATAGGGAAATTATTCCTTTTCGAACCACTGCGTGATCATCTACTAAAAGAATTTTAACTTTCTTCATATTGTTTAGAAAAATGAATCGGCAATTTAATAAAAATATTTGTTCCTTGGTTCATTGAGCTAGTAAGTTTAAAGATTCCTCCTAGAAGTTTACACCGGGTTTTCATATTGGCTAATCCATTATGTATTAGTGATTGATTGGTATCATTAATTTTGGTTTCATCGAAACCAATTCCATCATCACTGTATTCCATAAAAACAATTTCTTCTTTTCTGATTATTCTGATTATTATGTTTTTTGCTTTCGCATGCTTTATGGTATTATTTAAAGCTTCTTGAATAATTCTATAAATATTTATCTCAAGTTTTTGTGCCAACCTTTGATTTTTTAAAACAATATCTAGTTTTATTTTTACATCTGAAGTTTTTTCGAAATTGCCTTTAACAATTTTTAATGCTGCTTCAATGCCATAGTCCTCAAGTACCGGAGGCATTAAATTAAATGAGACCGTTCTAGTAGAATCAATGGCTTCAATTATAAGGGCATTTAAATTTTCTAAAGCTGCTTGAAATTTTGGATTTTCAGAATTCATAGTTTTTATTTTACTAGAAACTAATTTTATTGCAGTAAGCACTTGTCCTACACCATCATGCATTTCGCGTGACATCCTTCTTCTTTCTTCTTCTTGGACTTTCAGCAGAGAAGCAGCCTGATTTATTTCTTCTTGAATTTTTAGCTCATATTTTTCTTTTGTGGCATACTCTAATTTTTCTTGAGCTTTTAAAAGCATTCTGTTAGAAAACCTTAATCTTTCGTTGCTTTCTGTTAAATTTTTCTCAGAATCACTTAATTTTTTAAAAACGATATTTACATAGTTTACTAATGGACTAAAAATCATAAATGCTTCCACCAATAAAGCTCCTATAGTAAGAAAAAGAAGTATTAATTCAAATTTCTTTACTGAGTTAACACGTTTTGTTGCTTCTAAATCATAAGAGAATACTATTTTTTCCATAAGTTCAAGATAGTTTCTTTCATTGGCTAGAATCTCAAGTTTTAAAGTGCCAATAGATTTTGTACTAAGGGCTAAAGTAAAGTACTCAGAAAGTTTTAAAAAGTAAGGATTTATTTGGTCATATAATTTTTTTATATCGTTGCTATTTGTAACATTGTATTTTTTTGGCTCATTTAGTTTATTGTTTTTTAGTGCTTTGTGACTTAATTGCCAAAGATTTAAGTACTTTGACATCGATTCAATATATGTTATTTTAACATCACTTGGGACTGAGTTATCATTTAGAATTAAAGAAATTTTTGTTAATCTTTGGCTTAACATTCTTTGGCGGCCCGCAATATTAATAACGTGGGAGTCATCCAATGAATTAGAAAGAGTAGATTGAATCAATAATTGCCCAAAAATGGTTAAAGAAGCCACAACTAACAAGGCAAAAATATATTGAACTTTTATTTTTTCCCCTACCGAATTGTTTAATGTTTCCATTCTATTATTGTCTTAATTTAATCAAATTAAGGTTATTTTTATTCAAAATAAATATAGGGTTTGAAAATAATTTTTTTTCAAGAAAAATAATTAGAATTCAATTTTTAATCCTCATATTTTATTTCAATTTAATTGTCAAGAAAAAATTAAGGCATTACAGGATTTAGAGAAGAGTGCCAACGCCAGTTTGTCTTGCAAAAGCATCGAAAAAATTAAGGCATTACAGGATTTAGAGTGGAGAAATATTCATTTGTAAAATCTTTTAGAAAACAAATAAACATTGTTCCATTAATCACATTCCGAATATATTCGGACCGTCCGTATGAAAATTTTAAGCAAGTTAAATTGCTAATAGGTAGATAATTAATTTAAAAATTCATGGCGGACGGCCTTCAGGATTTTTTTTGTGAGTGTTTTTTTGTTACTTTTTTCCAAAAAAAAGTAAGGCTAACAACAAATTCAGTAAACAGCAATCATTAATTAATTTTATAAAATTCAGGGTTTCACTATAAATCCTGTAAATCCAAAATTAATATTCAAATGTAAGCTTAGTTTTTTTTATAATGCAATATAGATTTTTTCATTTTTCTCAAAAATTTTGTATGTTTTAATTCGGTAGTCATCTCCACTTAAACAATCTCCAGTTTTCAAAGAGAAAGTTTTTTTATGAAAAGGGCACGCAATTTTTGGCTCTTCAGCCAGAGAGCCTATCATACCTCTTGAAAGTGCCATTTGTTGTTTATGTGGACAAAGATTTTGGGTAGCAAACCATTCATTTCTATTTTTGAAATTGAATATTGCTATTTGTTCACCTTCTATCAAAACACAAGCACCTCCATTTTCTGGAATATCATTACTATTACAGGCGAATTTCCACTCGGTTAAATTGTCTGTTTCTATCATTTGTTTATTTTTTGATTACAAGTATTTTATTTGCCCTTATGCTTCTACTTTGTTCCAATCCTCTGCTTTTTTTTGTTCACGTAAAAGCTCAAAAGAGATAGAAGGGTCTTGGGTTTCTGGGGCATTTACAAAATGCACAAATCGTTTTCTAATTTCTGGAGTTTCTATTGCGGTTTTCCATTCACAAGTGTAGGTATCAACTAGACTTTGCATTTCAAGTTCGAAAGCTTTATTCATTCCCAAAGCATCATCAATTACAACAGATTTCAAATAAGCTATTCCTCCTTCCATTTTTTCGAGCCAAGGGGCGCTTCGTTGCAATGGTTCTGCAGTTTTTATGTAAAATATTAAAAATCTATCTATTAATTTTAAACACATTTCACTGCTAAGGTCAGTAGCCAAAAGGTCTGCATGCCTGGGTTTTGAGCCACCGTTTCCACATACATATAAGTTCCAGCCTTTTTCTGTAGCTATTATTCCGAAATCTTTGCTTTGAGCTTCTGCACATTCTCTTATACAGCCGGAAACCGCAGATTTGAGTTTGTGGGGTGATCGCAGTCCTTTGTATCGATTTTCTACTTCTATAGCAAAGCTTACTGCATCTTGGACTCCAAATCTGCACCAAGTTGTCCCAACACAGCTTTTTACGGTTCTTAGCGATTTGCCATATGCGTGGCCACTTTCAAATCCGGCGTCAATAAGTTCTTGCCAAATAGCAGGAAGGTCGCCAACATGTGCCCCAAACAAATCGATTCTTTGCCCTCCAGTGATTTTAGTATATAAACTATACTTTTTTGCAACTTCACCAATTACAATTAATTTATCAGGAGTTATTTCTCCTCCAGGAATCCGGGGAACTACTGAATATGTACCACCTCTTTGAATATTTGCTAAAAATCTATCATTTGAGTCTTGAGCTGTTGCCCTACCTTTATCAAGGATGTTTTCGTTCCAAAGGCTAGCGAGAATAGAAGAGACTGCAGGTTTACAAATTTCGCAGCCGTCGCCTTTACCTAATGTGTTTAATACATCATCATAGTTTTTTAGCTCATTTATTTTTATAAGATTTAATAATTCTTGTCGTGTATAATCAAAATGTTCACAAAGTATATTTCTTATAACTTTACCTTGCCTTTTCATAATGCCTTGAATCAAATCCTTTACCATTGGGGTGCATCCACCGCAGCCTGTACAAGCTTTTGTATATTTCTTTATATCATCTATTGAGGTGGCATTGTTTTCAATTATTTTTGAGCAAATCATGCCTTTTGTAATAGCTTCGCATGAACAAATTAATGCCTCATCGGGTAATGATAATACGCCAGAGTCCTCACCAAGTGTTCCTCCTCTAGTACCTAATATTAAATCTTCAGGATTTTCTGGCAAAGGCAATTTGTTGTTTACTGTTTGCAAAAGCATATTATATTGTTCAGCATCTCCTACTAATATTCCTCCTAGTAAAACTGAATGATCATTGCTAATATTTAATCTTTTATAAATGCCTTTAGTTTTATTCTCGTATTTAATTGTTTGACAATCAGGTTCTTCTATAAAAGAATTTCCAAAGCTAGCCACATCTACGCCAATCAGTTTTAGCTTGGTAGACATGTCAAATCCTTTAAATTGGGAAGAAGAATTGCCAATAAGTGAGCTGGCAACAATATCTGCCATATCGTATCCTGGAGCCACTAAGCCATAAATCATCTGATTGTGTAAAACACATTCTCCAATAGCATATATTATTGGATCTGAAGTTTGAAGTTTGTTATTTACCACAATTCCTCCTCTTGGTCCTATTTCCAAACCTGCTATTTTTGCCAATTCGTCTCTAGGCTTTATACCTGCAGAAATAACTAGCATATCCATTTTTAAGGATTCGCCATCTGAGAAAATCAGATTTTTAATGGCATGATCGCCTGCTATTTCTGAAGTGTTTTTATTACAATGAACAGAGATATTTAATAATTTTAATTTGTTTTTTAAGATATCAGACCCTTCTTGGTCTATTTGTCTTGGCATTAATCTAGGTGCAAATTCTATTACATGAGTTTCTTTAATTCCTAAATCTAGCAATGCTTTTGCAGCTTCTAATCCAAGTAATCCGCCTCCAATAACGCCTCCAATAGTCGATTTGGCAGCATGAGACTTCATTAAATCGAGGTCTTCGATAGTACGATAAACAAACACCCCATCTTTTTCTATACCGGGAATGGAAGGAACAAATGGAGCAGAACCTGTGGCAAAAACTAAATTATCGTATGAAGTAGATATACCTGAAAGGCTATATATTTTTTGATTTTGGCGGTCAATATGTATAACGGGGTTTCCTAAATATAATGTAATATTGTTTTCATGATACCATGACATTGGAGCCATTGTAAGTTCTTCAATAGTTTTTTCACCAAAATAGGAACTTAAATGCACCCTATCATATGCAGGCCTAGGTTCTTCGCCAAATACAATTATTTCGAATTTGTCACTACCTCCCTTAGTTATTAATTTTTCACAAAATTTATAGCCTACCATACCATTTCCAATTACTACTATTTTCTTTTTCATACTATTACTATTTTCTTTCAAAAATATACTCATATTTAGGCTAATTGTATTATTTTAATAATTACTATAAAATAGAGTATTAGTGACAAATAAAATCTGATACAATATTAGTTATTTGTATATAATTTATCTAAAATTGTTTCAAAAATGTATAAAATTTATTGTTTTTGGTTGTTTTTAGAAAATAATATTATTTTTAATGTTGAAAAAATACAATTCTATATTTTAAGTATATATACTCAATTATGAAAAATCAAAAAATAACACTTGTAGGTGCTGGCCCAGGTGACGAAGATTTAATAACCTTAAAAGGTGTGAAGGCATTGGTCTTTGCAGATGTGGTATTATATGATGCATTGGCGAATAAGAATTTATTGAAGCATACATCAACTAATTGTAAACATATATTTGTGGGAAAACGATTAGGAAATCATATTTTACCGCAAGAGGAAATTAATAAGTTACTGGTAGAATGTGCATTTAAGTATGGCAACGTAGTAAGGTTAAAAGGCGGTGATCCCATCGTTTTTGGAAGGGGAATGGAAGAGCTAGCTTATGCCGAGGCTTTTGGCATTGAGACTGAAATTATTTCTGGAATTTCAAGTTGTATAGCGGTGCCAAGTACACAAAAGATACCCGTCACAAAAAGAGGCATGGCTGATAGTTTTTGGGTAATGACAGGCCACACAAAATCCAAAGAGTTGCCGAAAGATATACATTTGGCTGCACAATCTAGTGCTACTATTGTTATATTGATGGGTTTAGGTAAATTGGCAGAAATTTGCAATATTTTTCGCAAACACAATAAAGAGGACACCCCGATAGCTATTATTCAAAATGGAACGTGTTTTAATGAAATGCTGATTGTAGGTAAAATAAATGATATTGTTGACAAACTTAAGCCTTCGCATTTTAAGCAACCTTCGGTTATTGTTATAGGTGAAGTGGTTAGCCTAAACAAAGACTTTATTTTGGAATATGGCAAGGGAATGTTAATTGAAGATATTCTAGATTTCGCTTAAACGTAATTTTATATATGTGTAATAGGTGTTTGAGGCTAAGCACTTTATTTCTATTGTTTTAATCCGCTTTTGTTTACTAAAATTTTAGTTTTTAAATTTTAAATTTGGATTTACAGAATTTAGAGTGAAATCTTAAATTTTATAAACTTTAATTGATGATTGGTGTTTACTGAATTTATTGTTAGCCTTAATTTCAGCATCAGCTGACCGCAGGTATGCCTGTCCAATTGAAAAATTAACCGCTGGACGTTTCGCAAAAAACATTCACAAAAAAAATCCTGAAGGCCGTTCGCCATGAATTTTTAAATTAATTATCTTTTATGGATTTACAGGATTTAGAGTGAAACCCTGAATTTTATAAACTTTAATTAATGATTGCTGTTTGCTGAATTTATTGTTAGCCTTACTTTTCTGCGTCGGCGGATCGTTCGAAAAAAATCCGAATGCCGGGCCAACTGGAATGCCAGCTAAGCCAAAAACACGCACAAAAAAAAATCCTGAAGGCCGTTCGCCATGAATTTTTAAATTAATTATCTAGCTATTAGCAATTTAACTTGCTTAAAAATTTTCATACGGACGTTTTTGTGATTAATGGAACAATGTTTATTTTTTACTAAAAGATTTCACAAATGAATATTTCTCCACTCTAAATCCTGTAATGCCATAAAAATAATTAAAAATTCTAGATTTTTTCATAAAGGGTGACAATCTTATTTACCAGCAATGCTGGTTCAAATTGTTTCAAATGTTCAATTCCTTTTTTTACTAGTTCCTTTCTTAAATTTTGATTCTCTAGTAAATAATTGATGGCGTTTGTAATTTCATTTATGTTTAATGGATCTACATAGAGAGCTCCATTTCCTCCAGCCTCTTCTAAACAAGATCCTTTAGCTGCAATAACAGCTTTTTTGCTAGCCAATGCCTCTATGATTGGAATCCCAAATCCTTCATAAAGTGAAATATATAAAAATAAAGTGGATGCTTGGTAAATAGCTGGAAGGTCATTATGAGTGACTGTCTCCAATATTTTGATATTATTAATATTTTCTTCCCTAATATAAAATTCCAATTCCCTTTTATATTTCTTTCCTTTTCCTATTAAAACTAAATCAAAGTCTTTTTTTTTCATTTTTGAAAAGGCTTTAATTATAGAAATTTGGTTTTTTCTAGGCTCTAGAGTGCCTACTGAGAGAAGAAACGGTTTGTTTATTTGATATTTTGTTAAAATTTTTTTTTGGTCTAAAATGGAAATTTTTTTATTAAAAATTTCATTACAACTTTGGTAAATAACTTCTATTTTGCTTTCAGGAATTTTATAGAAATGTATAATATCTGCTTTAGTTTGTTCGCTTACTGCAATAATTTTATCTGCTTTTTTACAAGCATATTTAAATTTAAGATTATAGATATGACGATCAAAAAAAGTATAATAATTTGGATATTTTAAAAATATAAGATCATGTATTGTGACTATTGTTTTGATATTTTTCCAATTAGTAAAAATCGGAATTTCGTTGCTTAAACCATGGAATAGGGATATTTTTTGCTTTTTGATTTCATTTTTTATAAAATAAATTCTCCAAAATGCCGAAAAAATTGATTTTTTCGGCATTACGATTTTTTCAGTAGGAAAATTATCAAAAAAGCCTTTTTTTATTTTAGGGGTGAAAGCTACAATATTTAATTCTGGAGCAGAAATTTTTAAAATATTCTCTAGCAAAAATCTACTGTAGTTTCCTAACCCAGTTTTATTGCAAAAAGCTCGCTTCGCATCAAATCCAATCTTCATTTTTACATCTTTTTACAAAAATATCATATTTATTTTCATCGTCAAAAAATATTAATTCATCTACAAAATTGTTGTTTTCAAACTAATTGTTAAATTGCATCTAATTTAATAACTCATTTTTAATGACTAAAGAGAAATCGCTCAATGAGCTTCCATTAATGGAGCCTTCAGAGGGGATTGTACTGTTTCATCCCAACATTCCTAAAAACGCCGAAAAATATATTTCAGAAGTTCTACAGTCAAGGTGGATAGGCCAAGGCCCAAAGGTAGAGCAGTTTGAGTCTATTTTTGATACAAAATTTTCAAAATTTTGTAAAAGTTTAGCCGTAGGTTCGGGAACTGATGCCTTGCATTTGGCTTATTTGTTGGCAGACATTAAGGAAGACGATGAAGTAATTGTACCCGTATTTACTTGTACAGCTACTAATATTCCGCTTTTATATATTGGTGCAAAAATAGTTTTTTGTGATATAGATAAAAACCTCAATATTGCTGCTGACGCCATCGAGGGCCTAATTACCGACAAAACAAAGGCCATTGTGGTGGTGCATTATGGAGGTTTACCTTGCGATATGGATCAAATTTGGTACCTAGCCAAAAAATATAATTTAAAAGTAATAGAAGATAATGCTCACGCTTTAGGGGCTACCTACAAAGGTGAAACTATTGGCAGTCAAAGCGATTTTTCTATGTTCTCATTTCAAGCAATCAAGCATGTAACTACGGGTGATGGAGGAATGCTAACGATTAAAGATCATAGTTTAGTAGAAAAAGCAAAGAGGCTCCGTTGGTTTGGAATAGACCGCCTAAAAAAGCAAAAAGGAATTTGGGAAAATGATATTGTGGAGATAGGGTTTAAATATCAAATGACAGATTTAGCCGCAGCATTAGGCATAGCCTCCATGGATGAATTTGACGAGCACCTAAAGTACCGTCAAGAACTGTATAAAATGTATTGCGACTTGCTTAAAAATGCGGAAGGTATCCGTGTAATTGGTGATGAATATGAAGACAGAGAACACGCTGCTTGGTTGTTAACTGCCGAAGTAGATAACAGAGAAGATTTCATGAAACATCTTCGTAAATACAATATTGAGTCCGCGCAGGTGCATTACAGAAACGATAGATATTCTATTTTTGGAGGTAGAAAAGAGGGATTGTTTCCAAAAATGGATGAGATAGAAGAAAGATACATAGTGTTGCCATTACATGCCAAAGTGAGCCAGGACGATGTAAAATATATTACTGATGTAATCAAATTGGGTTGGTGAAAATAATTTAATGCAATGATTTATACTATTCATAAAGTAAAACTGGACTTTAATCCAGTTTTTTCTATTTTGATTCCTACTTGGAATAACCTCGATTATTTAAAGTGTGTTATTTCGAGTATTAGAAAAAACAGTAAACATAAACATCAGATTTTGGTGCATATCAATCAAGGCTTAGATGGCACCGAAGAATGGGTTTTGGATCAAAAAGACCTCGGCTATACCAAAAGTTCAGAAAACAGTGGAGTGTGCTATGGTTTTAATGCTGTTTCGCATTTAGTAGTGTCTGATTATACCGTTTTAATTGACGATGACCTTTATCTTTGTCCCAATTGGGATGAAATTTTATTGAAAGAGATTCGGCAAATGAAAGATGAAAAATGGTGCATAAGTGGCACTATGATAGAGCCTTTCAATAAAAAAATTCCTTGTATTATTCCTAATCAAAACTTTGGAAGGCATCCCTCTGAATTTGAAGAAGAACGTTTTTTGAAAACCTTTGCCTCGTTTCCTAAATTGGACTGGACTGGCAGCCAGTGGTATCCGTTGGTATTGCCCACCTTTGTTTTTAGAGCCATCGGCGGTTTGAGTGTAGAGTTTTCCCCTGGCATGTATTCCGATCCAGATTTTATGATAAAACTTTGGCACTATGGCCTTAGGTATTTTAAGGGAATAAGCGAAAGCCGGGCCTATCATTTTGGAAGTATTAGCACGGCAAGAGTTAAAAGAAATGATGGAAGAAGCAATTTTATTTTGAAATGGGGAATGAGCAGCAATACTTTTTTTAATAATTACTTGAAAATAGGCACTGATTTTTGTGGGCCCTCAGAAGACCCTAAAGAAGATTTTGTTTTAAATTTTAAAAAAAGAATAGATCGCTGGAAAGTGAAGTTAAAAAAGAGGCCTATAGATATTTCTCAATTTGGAAGAAAATAAATAAGTTTTAGATTTAATTGTGTTTTTTTAGAATAAGACAAATGTGCTTATGGAATAGCACCACTGGATTTTTATTTAATAGATATTGTTCATTTAAAACATTTTTCATTGCTTCATTTTCGTTTTTTGAAAGCTTTTTTAGTGTTAAAAATCCCCTCAACAAAAAATACCAACTTATAAATATAAAATAGAAAACAGAACTCATACTAATTTGGTTTTTATATATTTTTACTATTTTTAGACCCGATAGTCCCGCCAAAGTTCGAAGTTTTTGAATACCTATTAAAAAAATTCTTCCCATATACACCCGGTGCTCGTCATAGCCAATTACTGTTTTTTCGTTAGGTAAAAACATATCAGCTCGCTCAGCTTCCAACCAAAGATTTGCAAAACGGGCAGACATGTTACTATTGTTAGGTTTGGTGATTATTACGGACCCATCTGGTTTTAGTATTCTCCCAATCTCTTCAAAAAGCTGTTTTTGTTCCGAAATATGATCGATTGTTTCCATCAATAACACATAATCTGCCACATTTGATGAAATAGGGAAAGGCTTATTTAAATCAATTTTATGGGTAGGGATATCTTTATTTTTCATCAAATCGGGATATAAGTCGTAGGTTTCAATTTGAGCACCTTTCTCACTCCATAAATTGGCCACATAGCCCGCTCCCGCTGAAAGGTCAATAACTTTTTTGCCAAATACATCATTTTCTTTCAAAAATTCGTGTATAAATTTTATGGCATTGGCTCTCGAGTGGGGGATGTTCATTTGGGGAATAATAGAAATAAATGATTTTTTAAATTGAGCAACAAAATTAATATCTAGGTTTAAGAATAAAATGCAACAATTAAATTTCTTTTTGGAAAGAATACTTTAAAAGGTATCTTTCCTTCCAGATGTTTTCTTGCAATGCAAACATACAAATATTTTACAAAAGGAAACAAAATTCCCAATTTCATCTCAAATGCCCAGGGATTTCTATCTCAGCACTATTTTCATCGCCAATAGGAGTTAGTCTTTTAGAAGGTATTGGAATAATGCCTGACCAGATCGGTAGGTTTTTATCTTCTTCATCGTCATTGGGCATGCCTGTTCGCATTCGGGCAGAGGCTTCAGCTATTTCGAACGACAGAAGTGTAGTCTTGTTCACTTCGTTGGCTTTCATTGGGCGTAAATAATCCCAACTATTGGGAACCATCTTATTTGTGAGGGCTTTAAAAAATAATGCTTTTTCGTCAAAATTGTCGTGTTTTATTGCATTCGTAAAAATAATTACCGAACGGTAGTTTACAGAGTGATGAAATGCCGATTTGGCAACTACCAAAGCATCAGTTAGCATCACTGATATACAAACTGGATTTCCTGATTCTATTTCTATCAAAAAATGGCTGCCCACCGAGCCATGAATATATAGCATATTATTTTTTCTTACAAATGCAGATAGGAATAGAAAACAGCTGGTTTTCAACTGAGTAACTTACAGTGCAAAACAAAGCCTCATCTAAAATAGAGAAAATTAATTCTTCGTCGTAATGGGTGCGTTTAGGCATTCTACTGGTAGAAGTACGAGATATTTGCTTAGTTGTTTGATTAAATTAAATTTTACGTTGCATCCAATTTTGAATATATTTTTAGAAAATTATTATTTTAAATAGCCCAATTTTCATTTTCAAGAATTTTAAAAAATAACGCTTAAAAAAAAGTATATTAAAAAGCCATAAGCCAATAACCAATAACTGACAAACAGATAACAAACCAAACGGAAAACAGATAAACCGATAAAGGATAACTGAAAACAGAAAACAAATTACAGATAAACCGACAACCGATAACCGTCAGACTATTTCAAGCCTAAAATGATGATACACAATTTTCATTCCTTTATTTAAGTATAATTTATGTGCATCATACCTTTGCTGACCAGAATCTAGATGAACAGCAGAAAGACCTTCAGATTTTGCTCTTTTAGCCACAAAATCAAACAAAGCTCCTGCATATCCTTTCCCGCGGGCTTCCTTTAAAGTGGTAAGGTCATCAATATAAATATATTTTCCATCAAATAGTGTAGTTAAGTATCTGTAGCCACAAGCTGAAACGCCTATGCCGTTTTCTTCTATATAAATTAAAGTATAGCCCTCTTTTTTCATTAGATTGATTAATTCTAAAAAACGCTCTAAAGTTAAATGAGGACGAAGAGTCTGAATGACTTCAAAGCATTTTATGCAATCTTTCTGATTCTCTGCAATTTTTATTTTCATATATTTTCATATTTAAATACAAAAGTATACTTTTATTGGATTGTTCAAATCGTCCAATATTAATATAATTAGTAGTCCAATTTATGCTCCCTTTTCAAACTTTTATTAAAATTAACAGATTGTGCAAAATTGCCAATTTTTCAACAAATAGCTGATCTATTGATTGTTTCGATTAGAGAAGGGAAGGGGAACTTGGTATTGGTCAAAAAATACTTAGTTCAAGAGAATTGAGAAATCTATTGGGAGTTCATCGAAAAACCATTACCCAAGTTTTTGAAGAATTGATTTCACAAGGGTGGCTTGAAAGTAAATTGGGTAGTGGAACTTTTGTGGCTAAAAATTTGCCAGAAATTTCGCCACAAATTCTGCAATCTGAAATACAAGGCAAGAAATCAAAATCAGCTGGATTTATATTTGAAAAGAAGAACTTTTTAGAAAGAACTGTAATTAAATCGACAGATAAATTACATTTAGATGACGGATTTCCAGACCCTCGCTTGGCTCCTTTGGCAGATTTAGCTAGAGCTTATAGAGAAGCAATCTTTTAATAGGTAATACCTATCAAAAATTAGGCTATGGTGACACAAAGGGAACACTTTGGCTTCGAAAAGAATTAGCTAAATATTTGAAATAAACAAGAGGTCTTGCTATAACTGAAAACAATGTATTAATAATAAGAGGCACAATAATGGGTCTTTATTTGACAAGTTTAGCGTTTATTAAAGTTGGAGACAAAGTTGCGATTGATGAGTCAAGTTGGCAAAGTGCAAATGTTAGTTTTCAACAAGCGGGTGCGGAATTAATCCGAATTCCAATAGATGAAAATGGTCTAAATGTGGATGCATTAGAGGTACTTTGTATTACTCACAAAATTCGATTGGTTTATGTGACTTCTCATCACAATTATCCCACCACTGTAATTTAAAAGCCAATAGAAGAATTAAACTTTTGCAATTAGCACAAAAGTATAAATTCATACTATTTGAAGATGATTACGACTATGATTTTCATTATCAAAGCAGGCCACTTATGCCCTTAGCAAGTGCAGATTTACACGGAATGGTTTTATATTCTGGTTCATTTACTAAAAGTATTTCTCCAGGATTTAGAGTTAGATACTTAGTAGCTACTGAAGACATTATAGACCATTTGGCAAACTTTAGACGTATTATTGATCGACAAGGCGACAATATGCTTGAAAACGCCATTGCCCAATTATTGCATGAAGACATAATTCAGAAATATTTACGTAAGTCATTAAAGGAATATAAAATGAGAAGAGATTTTTTCTGTGAAAAGCTTTTTGAATTAAGGTGTATCAGGATTCCAGCCTCTTTTGTTTTTAGTGTCACAAACTCCCCTAAATAACAGAAATCAAAATATTCCAATAAGATCGGATGGAACGCAAATTTTAAGTAGTTCTTCCATCAAATAAAGCTACAAAATAAAGAACTAGTCCCCATTATTTCCTGTGAGCCATTTTTGGCGGGGTGGTTAGGTACGGGTGGGGCAATTAGAGACCTTACTTTAGCTTCTTTCAACGTAAATAAAAATACTTTTTTGGCAACTTCAGCATTGATTGACTTTATGGTAGATGGAAGTCGCTTTGTGATGTATTTTAATCAAGGATATATAACTAGGGCTATGCTTTATCAAGCTCCTATATTATTAATAATTAGCATAATAGGTTCTTATATTGGAAAAATACTTTTACACAAAATTACTTTAGAATCATTTAAAAAAATAGCTCTTTGGATGATTTTGTTTGTTGGTTTATATAGTTTGATTTCTTCTTACCCTCTTAGGTGAGCTAATTTTCGTTCATCTAAAATTTCTATCTCGCTTCCGTTTATTTCTATGAGTTTTTCTGCTTTAAAATCTCTTAAAGTACGAATTAGTGATTCCGTAGCAGTACCCACTACAGCAGCAAGGTTGTCTCTTGAAATACGCATTTTAAAATGATCTTGGTTTTCGTCCTTATACTTTCTAGAAAGCATTAACAAAGCATCTGCAGTACGTTTTCTAATTGAATTGTAGGCCATTTGGGTTAAATGTCGCTCTTTTTCCAGAATATCGTTGGCTAGCAATTTAATAAATTGATTGGCAACTGACTGATTTCTGGTAATAAGTTCCAGAAAGTCATTCTTTGGAATGGCTATAATTTCGCAATCTTCCAAGGCTTCCGCCGACTCTTGATAGTCATTGTTTTCTATAATCGCAATATGACCAAAAAAATCGCCTGAATTGTAAAGTCCCGTTACAAAATCTTTTCCGTCGGTATTAGAATTAAATGTTTTAACTTTCCCAGATTTTAAAAAATAAAACCGAATAGGGTAATCTCCTTCTGAATAGATAAGTTGTTTTTTCTTAACAAAAGAAACTTTTCTGTCTGTAGATAGCGACTTTAATTCCACATGTTTAGTGGCTTGTTGATAAAACTCTTCTATGCCTTTCTGGGTATTTTTTATAGCTTTTGAAAGAATTTCAATTTTCTTAAATCTACTTTCAATAGCATTTAAAAGCTCAATTTCTTGAAATGGTTTGGTTAAATAATCATCTGCCCCCATTTCCATGCCCTTTCGCTGGTCTGCCCGTTCTGTTTTAGCGGTTAAAAATATAAATGGAATATTTTGTAGCTCTGGACTTTGGCTAAATATATGCAGAACACCATATCCATCTAAAACTGGCATCATAATGTCGCAAATCACCAAGTCGGGTTTTGTTTGGTTTGCCACTTCTACCCCAATTTTACCATTTTCGGCGGTAATTACTTGATAATTTGCCAATTCTAAAATTTCTGCTGTTGTTTCTCTGATATCATCGCTGTCTTCAATTAGCAAAATAGTTTTCATATTTTTACGGTTATTGTTGTTCCTTCATTTAATGTACTATTAACTGTCACCTGGCCTCTCATTAGTTCTACATACCTACCCACTATGTGTAGGCCAAGACCCGTACCTTGGATATTGGTTGCATTTTTCCCTCTAAAAAACCTATCAAATAAGTTCATTTGATCTTCTTTTGCTATTCCTATTCCACTATCTATTACATTTAATGTAAACCCGCCATCTGTCTTTTCGGTCTCAATCCTAACTTCAGAATTTTCTGATGAAAATTTTAATGCGTTTGAACACAAATTAATTATGATTTTTCTAAGCAATGACTTGTCTAAACGCACTTCTGAATTTCCTTGGTGTTTATAAATAATCTTTTGTCCTAATTTTGTTAAACTATTTAAATCAAAAATACACTCATTTATTAATTCTTGAATTTCAAAATCAGAATAATGGGCTTCTATTTTTCCTTCCTCGAGTTTACCCACTGACAAAAACTCTTCTAAAATATCGGTTAGATTCCTTACTGCCGAAGTAATCCTTTTGGTGTGTGTTTCTCTCTTTTCTTGCTCTTCGTTTTTTTTATATTTTTCAATTAAATATGCTGCAGATTGAATGGTGGTAAGAGGGGTTCTAAACTCATGGGATGCCATAGAAACGAATCTTGATTTCAAATCTCCCAATTCTTTTTCTTTAACTAATGCTACCTCTAAATTATTTTTTGATTTTTCAAGCCTCTTTAATGTCTCCACCAACGCATTTGTTCGGTTTACAACTTCGTTTTCTAGATTCTCATTTAGCTTTTCTATTTCTGTTTTTCTTTTGACTAGTTCTTCCTCTACTTTTCTTTTAAAAGTGGTATCATTTATAAATGAAATGAAATATGGGGTATCGTCCAATTTAAAATGACTCAAGCTGATTTCAACTGAAAATAGGGAACCATCTTTCTTTCGGGCATTAAGGTTTAAGCCCAAGCCCATCGAACGGGCTTGTGGATTTTCGGTATAATTATCGTATGTTTTTCGGTGTTTTTCTTTTAGATTTTGAGGGATTAAAATCTCCAAATTTTGACCAATCAACTCCCCTTTTTCATATCCAAAAAGCATATCACCAAAGTGATTGGACATTACAATTTCGCTAGCCCTGTTTACCATAATAATACCAATGGTTGCATGCATAAAAAGAGCCTCAAACCTGTTTTCTTCGTCTTTGATTTTCTGCTCATTTTGCTTTTGTTGCGTGGTATCGGCTATTTTTATATAATAATAAGGAATACTTTCATGATAAAACAATTTTATCTGCAACTCTCCACAAAACTCTTTTTGATCAAAAGTTTGAAATAGCACCTCATTTTGAAGGGTGCCTTCTTCTTCAAGTTTTTTTTCTAGTTCGCTGTGGTCTTGTACGGAGAGTTTGTTTTTTCTGAATCCATGTGGATATTTCTTAGAAAACTCTAACAAACTCTTAACCTTAAGTTTATTTAAACCGATTTTATTAATATATAAAAACGCTTTATTCCTTACATCATAAACCGCCATTAAGAAATTGGTATCTTCAAGAACTGTTCTTACAAATGATGTTTTTAAACCCTTTTTCATAATATCTAAATAAATGAAAATCTAAATATACATGATTTTAGATACATTTAGTATCTTTTTACGGTATGGCAATTTGTGATAGTAGATTTTCTTTCTTGTTTTTCAAATTTTGGACTTAAATAAGGAATACCTAGATTGAGACCCCTTAGAACAAAAAATACAGCCAAAATAATAGTATAAGCGGGAAGATACTTGTTAATATTTTGTCTTACTTTATTGCTTAAATATTTTGGAATAATACTGATAAAAAATAACATAGGGGCCGTACCAAGACCAAAAAATGACATGAACAAAGCACTTTCGACCATGGAATTTGCCGCCAATGAACCTACTAATGCTAGATAAACAAATCCGCAAGGTAAAAAACCGTTTACAATTCCTAAATAGAAAAAGCTAGTTTTGGATTTAGATTTTAAAAGGGGCCGAAATGCTAATGTAATTGACTGGGTAATTTTTCTAATTGGGCCAAATGAGTCGTATTGATTAGAAAAAACAAACAAAAACATTAAAATCCCAATAACTATGGTTAAATATTGTTGAAGCCCAGCTAAAACAAAAGTTAGACCAAAAACACTAAATACACCACCTAAAATGCTGTAAGTAATAATCCTTCCAAAATTATATGTTAATCTGCTTAATACGGCCTCCCACTGTGTTTGCCCCCCGATTGGCAAAGCCAATGCAATGGGCCCACACATGCCTATGCAGTGAAAACTACCTGCCAAACCCGTAAAAAATGCAACTAAATTAAGCATTTTTATTGAATAATTAACTCTTCTTCTAAAAAATAATCAAGTTTATTGTATGTCCAGTATGCCTGTATTTTCCATTTTCCTTTTTCAAGCATTTCTGTTGAATAAAAGAACAAGGCTTTGTTTTCAAGTTTTAATGTAAAATCAAGATCTTTGTTGGATGGCCTATAAAATGTAATTTTGCCTTTATCAACTGGAGTAGGAAAACAAATTCTTATTTCCTGAGATTCGGGTGAATATTTCATGATTTCAAATTTTTTAAATCTTTTTGAATTCAGCATACGATTAATATGCTCTTGAAAATCTATTTCTTTTTGATAATAATCATTTTGAACTAAATCAACCTTAGCAGTACCCATCTTATAGGCCATTATGCCTATAAAACTCGCAAATAAAATAAAACTCAACACAATAGCTTTTCCCCAATTCATAGTATCAAATTTTTGTTTACGGTTTATACTCATTTTAAAAAAACACTTTTACAAACTCCTAATACGTATTATCTTAAAGGTCCCTGAAATTTAGTTTTAATATTATCTAACACCATGCCATTAGAAAGTACTTCAATTTCAAGTTTTTTTGAACTCTCCTTTAAAATAGTACTCGGTAGATGTATGAAAAACGAAGATTCGGCGACTTCACTTGGCTTTAAATTCAAATCTCGGCCTATCATTTTTATTTCTCCTTTTACTCCAACAAGCCTAAAGTCAAGGGCCCTGTTCTCATAACTTTTATTTACTACTTGCACATTGTATAGGTTACTAATTGTTCCGTCTTTGTTTTCTTGAAACATCAATCCTGGAGCCCTTAAAATGGTGGTTTCAATGGTGCTTCTTGTAACAAGCATAAACACCAAAACGCTTAATAACACAAGAAGGACAGCAGAATAAGCGGCAATTCTACCCGAAAATTTGAGCTTCTTGCCTTGTTCTATTCCTTCCATTGATGCATAGCGAATCAATCCTCTGGGCTCTTGAACTTTATCCATTACTTCATCACACGCATCTATACAAGCAGTGCAAGCCACACACTCAAGCTGGGTTCCATTTCGTATATCTATACCAGTAGGGCATACTTGAACACATATTTTGCAATCTATACATGAACCGTTCACGGGTTCATTTCTACTTTTTGCTATTTCTTTTTCATCGGGTGTTTGGTGTTTCCCCCTTAGTTCTCCTCTTAAGTAATCATAAGCTACTACAATAGATTTTTTGTCTAACATCACGCCTTGCAGCCTTCCATAAGGACAAACCACTATACAAACCAACTCTCGGAATCGCGCAAAAACAAAGTAAAACGCAAAAGTAAAAACCACAAGGGCTGCTAGGCCAGTTAAATGATTTAATGGACTATCTATAATTATTTTAAACAACTCGTTTTTACCAATAATGTACGCCAAAAAAACATTGGCAATGAAAAAAGATAAAGCAAAGAAAATGGTGTGTTTTAGTGTCTTTTTCAAGATTTTTTCAGAGTTCCATGTATGTTCATCTAATCTTTTTTGAGAATTGTGGTTTCCTTCTATAAATACTTCGATTTTTCTGAAAAGCATTTCTAAAAAAATAGTTTGAGGGCACGCCCAACCACAAAAAACCCTGCCAAAAATTACTGTGAAAAGAATAACAAAAACCATAAAGGTAAGTAATGCTATAGCCACTAAATGAAAATCTTGTGGAAAAAAAGTTACTCCAAAAAATATAAATCGGCGTTCTAAAATGTTAAAAAGAAATAACGGGTGCCCATCAATTTCTAGCCACGGCAATCCCAAAAACAATCCCAATAAAAACCAAGAAAAATAGGTTCGTAGTTTATAAAAATCTCCTTTAATAATCCTAGGATAAATCCATATTCTGTTTCCTTGCTCTGTTACGTTAGAAAGGTGGTCGCGGTAATTCGTAGTATCTATTTTGGATGATTTCATTTTTTTAAAATCTGGGAATGCCCTCGTTTTTTGACTTTTCCTTTATCTTAGGATCTGTTAAGAAATAAGGTTTACAGAATTGACGAATTTATTTTGTTATTTTTCAAGGCAAAAAATCTTTAAATAGTATAGCTATTCAATGAATTTTTAACGAAGAAAAAAGGCATAAGAAAGAGACAAAATGTAAAGGTTATTTTGTATCAGATCCTTACTACTTATTTCCCTTCATATTTATCACCTTGGGCTTCTTTAGCATTTTCTGGCTTAGTTCCTCTAAATTGGTGCATATAGCTCACCACTTGCTGAATCTGTAAGGAATTAAGTGCCTTTTTCCACGAAATCATGCCCTTTTCTGCCACGCCTTCAGAAACAACATGGTAAATGCTTTTTATATCTCCTCCATGTATCCAAAATTCATCTGTAAGGTTTGGCCCCACACCCCCTTGGCCTTTTTCTCCATGACATACCACACAATTTTTTTGATATGCTTCCTCTCCTTTACTTAACGCTTTTGAATCTACAAGTAAAGTAACATTATTTTCATTGATTGAATTAGAGAATTTTTTCATGAATAATTCGTTTTGTTTTTCTGCCATTGTGAGTTCATCCGCATATTCTGTAGTCATTATTTTTCCATCACCAATTACATGAAAAACAAAAAGGTAAACTACCGCTATTGCAATAGTGCCATAAAACAAAAACATAAACCAAGGCGGAGTTGGATTGCTGAGTTCGTCTATTCCATCATACGAATGCCCCAAGCTCATTTGCTTTTCCATTGATATGGGCTTCAAACTCATTACTTTTTGCCAAAAGGTTAATTCTTCAGTTTCCAGGCTTTGGGTTTCTGTTTTTCCTTCTTTTTGATTCACCAATTTTTTAACTAGCACATAAAGCGTTACTGTAATAATTAATAAGGAAATACAAATAATAAACACTGCTCCTAGAAATACTATTTCTGTAAAACTAAGTCCTTTCTCTGCGGGTTTTATGGCTTCTTGTGCAAGAGAAACGTTGTTTATAAAAAATAAAGCAACTGCAGTTGGTATAGCTATCTTTTTCATTCTGTTGTCTTTTTGTCTTCGTTAATGGGTAATTGACTCATATATTTAATGTGCTTTTTGTCCATTATCAGCAAGTAGGTGCCCACCAATAAAAAAAATAAAAAAAATATAAGAAGGGAGGTTA
The DNA here is from genome assembly GCA_031420365.1 of Cytophagaceae bacterium. GTDB lineage: Bacteria > Bacteroidota > Bacteroidia > Cytophagales > Spirosomataceae > Leadbetterella. Next base: position 6,838 of record JANOMP010000081.1, on the reverse strand, counting down.
TCATTGGGATATCCGCACCTTGTACTTTATTTAAAAATTGTTTAAACATGATTTTTATTGTTTGAAATTAATGGGCTTTTAGGGTTAAAATTAGGTGCTTTAAATCCAAAAGCACCTAATATACTTTATCCCTATTACCCTAATATAAATTTACAAATTGATTATTATTGTCCCTTTTTTATGTCCGTTCCTAGTCGTTGCAAATAAGCTATCATAGCTATAATCTCTCTATCTGCATCTACTTTTATATTTTCTTTAGCCAAATTCTTAGCTATCGCTTGTGCTTGTTCATTTAAATCATTTTCGGCGTTATTTATGGCATTTTCGTCATAAGGCACGCCCAATGTTTGCATAGCTTTGAGTTTGTCTTTGGTGCTTGAGGTATTGAGTTTTTGTTCAATTAAAAATTCATACGCAGGCATAATAGAGCCTGGCGACATGGAAGTTGGCTCTCTCATGTGTAGATAATGCCATGAATCGGGGTATTTGCCGCCTTGACGATGCAAATCTGGCCCTGTTCGTTTAGAACCCCACAAAAATGGATGGTCATACACAAACTCCCCGGCTTTCGAGTATTCCCCATACCTCTCGGTTTCAGACCTGAATGGCCTAATCATCTGACTGTGGCAAGTCGAACAACCTTCGCGAATGTAAATATCTCTTCCCTCTAGCTCAAGTGGGGTATAAGGCTGAACTGACGCTATTGTGGGAATATTTGACTCAACCATAAATGTTGGAATTATTTCTATCGCTCCCCCAATAATTACTACCACAAACGACCAAAGCAATAATTGAAGAGGTTTTCTTTCTATCCATCTGTGCCAATACGTATCCATTCCTGTAGCTACAAATTCTTTTTCTAATGCGGGAGCCTCTGCTGATTCATTAGCATTTAAACTACCCTGCAACATGGTTTTGAAAATATTATAAGCCCCTATTAGGGCTCCTGCTAGATACAACAAACCACCAACCGCGCGTATCATATACAAGGGTATTACCTGAAGGCTCGTTTCTAGAAAACTTGGATATTTTAAATTGCCTTCAGCCGTAAACTCCTTCCACATCAAACCTTGTGTAAACCCAGAGATATACATAGGCACAGCCCAGAATAAAATTCCTAAAGTTCCTAACCAAAAATGGGTATTCAATAATTTTTTAGAGAACATTTGATTACCATATATTTTTGGTATCATAAAATACATGATCGCAAATGAAAGGAATCCATTCCAACCCAATGCCCCTACATGTACGTGAGCAGGAATCCAGTCGGTATAGTGGGCTAGGGCATTTATGTTTTTGAATGATAATAATGGCCCTTCAAAAGTAGCCATACCATAGGCAGTTACACCTACTACCATCATTTTTAATCTTGGATCTTCTCTAACTTTATCCCAAGCACCCCTTAAAGTAAGTAAGCCGTTAATCATGCCTCCCCACGATGGTGCTATCAACATTACAGAAAAAACTGTTCCTAAGGATTGAGCCCAATCAGGCAAACTCGTATATAATAAGTGATGAGGACCTGCCCAGATGTACAAAAATATTAGCGACCAAAAGTGCAAAACAGAAAGTTTATAGGAATAAACGGGTCTATTTGCCATTTTTGGTAAATAATAATACATTAAACCTAAAAATGGGGTAGTTAAGAAAAATGCAACAGCGTTGTGTCCATACCACCATTGAACAAGAGCGTCTTGAACCCCCGCATACAGAGAATAACTTTTTGTAAGCGAAACGGGGATGGCCAAAGAATTAACAATATGTAGCATCGCCACAGTTACAAAAGTGGCTATGTAAAACCAAATAGCCACGTATAAATGGCGTTCTCTACGTTTAATGATAGTGCCAAACATGTTAATGCCAAACACCACCCAAATTAAAGCAATTGCAATATCGATGGGCCATTCTAGCTCTGCATATTCTTTTCCTGAACTTAAGCCCAAGGGCAAAGAGATGGCTGCTGCCACAATAATAAATTGCCAACCCCAGAAGTGGATATTTGAAAGTAAATCACTAAATAACCTTGCTTTACAAAGCCTTTGAAGCGAATAATAAATTCCTGCAAAAATGGCATTGCCAACAAAAGCGAAGATTACCGCATTGGTATGAAGGGCCCGTATTCTTCCATATGTAAAATATTGAGTAACATTGGCTCCTGGCCAAAACAATTGGATGGCGATTATCATACCAACTAGCAAGCCCACTATTGCGAAAATTATTGAGGCTAAAGCGAAGTTTCTGACAATTTTATTGTCGTACTCAAAATGTTCAATGTTTGTGTTTTTCGTGGTCATTATTAAATTTTAGAGTTTATAATTTCAAAATTTGTTTTTTTCTTCTTTTTCATCTATTACAATCTTTTTTGCATTTAAAATTACTGGCATCCGACTAAAATTTAATTCGTCCAAAAATACTGCATAAAAGTACTTATGAGGCACATTTATTCAAATTCTTAAAAAGCCCCCGCTAACATACTCTGCGTCGCCTGCCGCGAGGCAAAGGGCGTTCCCCTTCTTTTTTGCGTACGACACACCGCCAGGATGCCGGCCCAGTCTAAAAAGAATCGGAGTGGCGTCCCACCAAAAAAAACAGCCCGGCAACGACCGCCAGCAAACTCACATCGGCCTGCCGCACCACCTCAAAATTCTATAAATCAATAGGTTACAAAAATTTAAATTTGTGTCAAAGAATTTTGAGCGCCGGGTTGCCGTACCATTTCAAACAGTGCTGGCTGATATAAGGAACATATTTCTTTTATCTTTTCTCGGACGCCAGTAATTTAAAATCCACTTTTTTACCTAATTAATTCTCCTATTAATTTTGATTTGTTGGTTCTTCGTCAAATAAAATTCGCATCGCAGGTGTGTGCAAATCATCATTTTGACCTTTAGACATAGACCAAAAAAAAGCTCCTAAAAATCCTAGAGCAAGAAGTAGGCTTATGCCTATCATAAAGAAAATAATGTTCATGATTGTGGCGGCATTTGATACTTTAATTGTTACAAAATTGTTGATTCTTGGAAGCCATTCTCATGACCATTGTCAATAAATTTTATGGGATTAGTCCTAAAAAAAACTGATGAATGTCAGGGTTTGGGGGGCTGGTGCAGTTTAAGCCAAAAGGGAATGTTTTAAAATGCCTAACTGCTTTGAAGAATAGAAAGCATTAATTGAGTTCTGTGTGATTTTAAGTCAAAAAAAGCTATATAATCATTACGCTTCACATTTAAATTGATTGAAGATTAAATCGTATGCTAGCATTAAATTAGTTTAAACAGAATTTTTGCTCGTGGCTCCATTTGTTTAAGTTGTTCCGGGAATTTGATATGCTAACCCTTGTAAAAAGCAAAAAAAATGCAAAGCCAATTAAATTTTAAAATTTAAAGCTTCTCATTCCCACCTTGAGCATGGGGTCATTTTGGTTAATTACTTGATAAAACTCGTTGGTGAGCCCATTTTTTTCTGCACTTTTCCAAATGTTTCTAGAAATTAGTGCTTTTAAATGTGTTTTTATAAACTCTTTGGATAACTGAAAGTTTTTTGCAGAAAACACAATCTTATTTTTCGTAGATTCGGTGTTAAAATCTTTCAAAATTTGTTCATTTATTTCAAAGTTTTTTAAGAAGAAAGGAAATCCATTTTTTAGAAGAACCGCTTTATTTTCAAGGGCATATTTTAAAGCAAAATCTCTAAAAATGTTTTTTGCAAATAGATCTATCAGATAAGGGGTAAAGTATGTGGTATCTTGAGCAACAAAAACATCTGGGGTAATTCCTCCGCCTCCATAAACAACCCTTCCAGCTCTAGTTTTAAATTTTGTTTTCCCATTCGTTTTTATACTGTCTTTTACATAAAGCTCTTTATTTTTATGCCTGTTATTAAGGTCATCCATGTACTCTTCTTGGTGTCCCAACAGATATGGTTTTTGAATACTCCTTCCGCTTGGAATATAATATCTTGAAATGGTTAACCTTAATTCAGAACCGTCCGACAAGGCTATAGGAGCTTGAACAAGACCCTTTCCAAAAGTTCGGCGACCTACAATTGTGGCTCTATCATAATCTTGCAATGCCCCAGAAACAATTTCTGATGCAGAAGCACTCCCTTCGTCTACCAAAACAACTATTTTTCCCTTTTCAAAAATGCCATCTTTACTTGCTTTGACTTCGTAATTATTCGATTTGTCTTTGCCTTTAGTATAAACAATTATGCCGTTACCATCAACAAGTTCATCTACCATATCGGTGGCCCTGTCCATGTATCCTCCTGGATTGCCCCTTAAGTCTAAAATCATTTGGGTCATTCCTTTAGATTTTAGAATAACCAAATGACCCTTAAACTCATCGTAAGTGGTTTCGGCAAATCGATTTACTTTAATATACCCAGTCTTATTATCTGACATTAAATAAGCTGCATCAACCGAAAAGGTTGGTATTTTGTCTCGTTTTACATTAAAAATTAGAAGTTTAGAAAATCCTTTCCTTTTTATTGTAAGTTTAACTATTGAGTTTCTAGGTCCCCTAAGATTACTAAATACCAAATTAGTGCTTAGCTTTTTTCCCGTAAGGTTTGTACTGTCTGCTTTAAGTATAATGTCTCCTGTTAAAATACCGATTGATTCTGATGGTCCTCCAACCAAAGGAGAAACTACAAAAAGGGAATCATTAAAAATATTAAACTCCACCCCAATTCCATCAAAGCCCGCTTGTAATTCAGACTTAGCTAATTTAGCGTCTTGAGGGGGTAAATAGCCCGTATGCGGATCAAGTTTTTCCAACATTTTTTCGATTCCATAATCCGCCAAAGAGTCAATATTCACATCATCCACATAACTTTGATCAATATGCATCAAAATTTCCTTAAATTTTGAGTTTAATTCTGCTCTGTTAGACCTTCCCGTAGAATTTCCAAAAAATATTGACCCAATTATTAGTCCAATAGCTAATGAAGCAGTGGCTATAATGGGCAAATTAATAGTTTTCTTATCGTTTAAATAACTCATTTAGGATTATGCCTTTCTTCTTTTAGTAAACCGTAATATAAATAAACAATTGTTTAAAAATTACAGATAAAATTATTTAACAAAGTAACGCAAAACATGCCGTTTATCGATCTATTTTGCTTTTTTTAACATTCTTTTATCATTAATTAAATCTTTAAATAATTTGATTTTGAAAAATCATTGGTAAAGTGTTCTCGTTTTCAATTGTTTAATCTTAATTTTCGTTTAACTTTCATTTTATTTTTTACCCCAATTCGTTTTTTCACAAAATAGCATTGAAAACTCTTTCCTTTTTTTTACTTTTTATGAGCTATATGCCCTTCTCCTTGGCCCAAATATATTATAAAACCAGATATAAAGCCGCTCTATTTGTTGAGGTTTTGGGTATCAGCCCATTTGGCTCATTAAATTTAGAATTTTGTCCAATCAAAAAAGAAAAATCCTTTTTTACAATACGGGCTGGCTCCGGATATGTTCCTGGCTCAAAAAAGCCAAATGTTGATGGAAAAAAAGACAATGGGATATCAATTCCGGTTGGAATTTCATATAACTTCATCCTAAATAATCTCAAAAGACAGTTTAAATATCGTATTTCTTTGCGATGCAACCCTCACCCTCCGCGTATTTCAATAGAGTCATTTGGAGAATTGGGGCTGGGTCATACCACCTATTTTACGAATGTTACTGGCTATAAACAGTTTACATTTGGAATAATTAGCATTAGAAACCAAATAGCTTTTGGAAGTGAATATAAAAAACATGTACTGTTTTTAAAAACACAATTTAATCCTTTTTATCACAATAAAACGTTTTCTCTGTTTCCCTCTACGGGATCTGTTTTTGGATTGGGAGCTAGTATTGGATTCTCAATAAAGTAATATTGGGTCTTCTTAATCGTTAAATTAAAAATGTCTTTTTCACCTAAAAAAATAGTCTTTTTATTGTCTTTTTATTGTCTTTTTATTATTCTTGTAAACAAAAGTGCTTTTTAACTCCTTTTTTTAGTGAAAAGAACAACATTTTTTTTTCTACTCTTTTGTTATGCAAAAGTATGTTTAAGCCAGATTTCCTACCGAACTCGTTATAAAACTGCTGTTTTTGTCGAAACTTTTGCTGTAAGTCCAATAGTTTCTTTAAATTTAGAACACGCTGTAAATAGATCTATGAAATCTTTTACTGTATTGCGTTATGGTATTGGCTTTGTGCCTGGCTCTAAAAAAAGAGAGGGGTTTGGGTGGATAAACAATGGCTTTTCAATGCCTGTATCTTTTTCACAAAATTTTAATGTTAATAATCTTAAAAGAAGAATAAAACATCGGGTTTCGTTGAGGTGTCGGTCTACGCCTTCAAAAATTGCGGTGGAATGGTTTGCTGAAATTGGAGCCGCTTACACTCCTGTTTTTTATGGATTATCTGAACCCAAGCATTCTTTTTCAGGAATATTTGGCCTAAGACAACAAGTTGTTTTTGACATTCCTCCTAAACCTAAAGTTATCTTTTTAAAATTACAATTCACCCCCAATTATAATTATAACACAAAAGTAGTATCATGGAATCCAATTACGGGTACTACAAATATTTTTGGAATGGGCTTAGGGTTTTCCATCTAAAAGGCTTCCTTTTTTAAACTAAATTATCCAAAAATAAATAAATCAAAATTGTTTATTTCAAATTAGTATAAAATGTTCCATTTAAAGTGATTATGATTTTTTATTAGACAGGGAATTCGCATTTAAAAATTAGGATAAATGATTAATTTATAGTATATTAGTGTATTGGTAGGCTTCGAAAAAAAATGAATACTTTCGAAGAAAAAAACACAAAAACAGCATTATT
>JANOMP010000080.1:0-17204 GCA_031420365.1 Cytophagaceae bacterium | reverse complement strand
ATTGCCAGGGCCTTTATAAAAAATGCCCCCGTATTGATCCTTGATGAGCCTACAAGTTCAGTTGATATAAAAACGGAGGCTCTGATAATGGAAGCAATGGAAAGGTTAATGAAAGGTCGAACTACTTTTATGATAACACACAGGCTTGATACATTAAACTCCTGTAACGTTATCCTTCATCTTGAAAATGGAAAATTAAAGCAGGTGGTTCGTGATTATGGCAGCAATTTTATAACAGAACAAAAGAATTTATTGATGAACTTGCAAAAACAATAAAATAACCGTACTCTATTATATCTAAACCGTATTATTAAAACCAGATAAGATATCGAATAATGAAACCAGAAAAATTTATTACTATGTCATCGTTGGGAAAGAATGGGAGATTCGGTAATCAATTTTTTCAATATATTTTTTTAAAATGCCTTGCTAAAGAAAATAATTATTCAATTGAAATACCAGCCTGGGCAGGAAGAGAAATATTCAAATCAGATGAAGTAGATATTTCACAAAAACTTCCACGGGTTTATGAATTATCAAATGACATTAACAATTCATTCCTGCTAAATTTGAATTGTAAAATCTTCAATTGTGATCTTTGGGGATGGTTCCAATTTCATACAAGTTATTACCGGCCCTACCGTGATTATATACAGGAAAAATTTATTCCTGTTGAATCATTTTTAAATGAAGGGTCATTGATTTTGCAGCAGCTTTTACAAAAGGGAAAGACGATTGTTTCTATTCATATGCGAAGAGGTGACGCCAATTTTGTTGGCCCATATTATTATGCACCCTCTGGTTGGTATTTAAATTGGTTACAGTCTATATGGTCAGATCTGGAGGATCCTGTGCTCTATATTGCCAGCGATGAACCTGATAAAGTGCTCCATGATTTTGAAGAATATACGCCTTACCATTTGGCAGATTTCAGTGATAGCAAAAACGACCTCTCTTATTACTTTGATTTTTTTATTTTGCAAAATTCCAGAATGCTTGCTATTTCAAATAGTACTTTTTCCTTCGCAGCTTCAATGTTAAATGAAAATTGTAATCATTTTTTCCGGCCCTGTAAACAGTCCGGGCAGCTTGTTCAATTTGATCCCTGGGATAGTGATCCTATAATACAAAATCGGTACGAGCCAAATGCATCTTTAGCTGACGAAATAAACAACCTGTTTGTTAAGGAAGAAAATGTTTTGAGCAACAGAAAAGATTTTAAAGTACTGCGTAGAAAAATGATTGATATCTGGCTAGCAACCAGCGAATACGAGTTAGAACCTTTGTTTCAATCAAAATTTGGAATTGCCTATAGAATGTTTTTGCATAGTGGGTTAAACGGCATGCAAAAAGACACTGAGGAGCTGGCAATCAAATCTGAGTTATTGAAAAAGGTAAACTCCGGGATGGAAAAAATCTGGTTTACACAATATTTATTAGCGGTAATGCTGCTTTGCGAACCAATAGAGTTTACATTCTCAAACAACATAGCGGCATTCCCGCAATGGGTACTGGCAGATTATATTAAATTTTTGCAAAGAGCATCAGATCAGGATGTTATTTATTAACCATCAACAACATTCATTTAACAAAATAATAGTATGAATATAGCATTGGTAGCACAGGGATACCCATCTGATAAAGGAAGAGGTGGAATAGGTTCTCAAACCTATGCAAAGGCAAATTCTTTAGCTACCCTGGGTCACCGGGTATTTGTTATTAGTAGAAGCAGCGAAAATAAACGGGAAGAGTTAATTAAAGAGAACGTTCATATCTATCTTATCCCCGGACTGGAACAACAATTACCTGAGATGACGGAGGCTGTACAATGGCTCACGCATAGTTTTGTAATTGCTGCTGAAATACAATCATTGTTACAAAAGTATCAACTTGATATCATTGAATTTCCTGAATGGGGGGCAGAAGGGTATACTTATTTATTAAACAGAACAGACTGGAATAAAATTCCCGTAGTTATTCAATTGCACGGTCCGATGGTTATGCTTGCCAATAAAATTCATTGGCCCCACATTAATTCTGTATTTTATAAAGTTGGCACCCATATGGAAGCCATTTGCTGCCAGCAGGCAGATGCAGTTTATTCTTCAAGTCAATGTTCTGCAGAATGGGTATCGCAACATTATCATGTCACAAAAAAGAATATCCCCGTTATACATACTGGTGTTGATACAAATGCATTTGCTCCGCACACTTTTGCGAAAGCTGAAAAGCCAACGATTGTATTTACAGGAAGGCTGGTTCAGAATAAAGGAGCAGAGGAATTAGTAGATGCTGCGATTGATCTATCCAAAGAAATTAATGGATTGCAGTTAAGATTATTAGGTGACGGGGAAGAAGGATTTATAAATAAACTTAAAGCAAAGGCACAAAAAGCAAATGCGACAGCTTTACTTCATTTCCTAGGATTTGTCAGGAAAGAAGATTTGCCCGGAGAATTATCCAAAGCACATGTGTTTGCAGCACCTTCCTATTATGAAGGGGGCCCCGGCTTTGTTTACCTGGAAGCTATGGCATGTGGCCTACCGGTAATTGGATGTAGTGGAAGCGGGGTGGAAGAAATTATAACCGATGAAGTAAATGGAATATTGGTTCAGCCAAGAAGCGTTGAAGAATTGAAGGTTGCTTTAAGAAAAATATTGCTCAATCCGGAACTGGCAAATCAACTGGGGAAAGCAGCAAGGGATTTTACAGTATCACATGCTGATAATACAGCCTGTATTTTGAAATTAGAATCTTTTTACAAATCGGTGATTGAGAAATACAATCCCGGACATGTTATTGAAAATTTATTAGTTCCCTCATGATAAAAAAAGTGTTGGTCATTAGCCCTCATCCCGATGATGAAGCGATCGGATGTGGAGGTACAATCAGTAAGCATGTAGCAGAGGGAGATACAGTGCATGTTATCTTTTTAACCTCAGGAGAAAAAGGCGGGCATGGATTGCCGGAAGCAGCAACAAAAACTACAAGGGAAGCCGAAGCCCTACGAGCTGCTGAAATATTAGGAACCCATCAAAATGATTTCTGGCGTGAACCTGATGGCGACTTTAAAGCAAACAAAATAAATGTTGATCGTTTGATTAAAAAAGTTGAGCAACTTATGCCCGAAATTATTTACGTGCCTCACAGTAATGAAGCACATCCCGATCACAGATCCGCAGCCAAAATTGTGAAGAAGGCAATTGAAGGGAAACAAAATGAACAAAAAATACCCTTGATATATATGTATGAAGTGTGGACCCCTCTTCAGAAGTTCGATCATATAGTAGATATATCGGGCTATATTGAAGTAAAAAACCTTTCGATACAGGCACATGCATCACAGTGTGCTGCTTTAAAATTTGAAGCTGCTATATTGGGCCTTAACCGCTACCGGGGGGAAATGCACAGTTGGCCAGGTGGTGACTATGCAGAGGCATTTGTTGAAATGAAAATTGTTACTGCGGAAAAACGCATCAACCAATTATAGAATGTTGCCTGGTAAAACAGATATGACCCCACTAATGAATACTAAAATTACAACCCGCATTTTGGGAGGATTTGATGATGTTACTTTTAATGAGACACAATGGAGTGAGCTGCTTGCAGAAGGCAAAACAAATAAAGTAAATCTTACATGGCGGTGGCAGCGTTGCTGGTGGAATAGTTTTGGGAGAGGAAAATTACTATTGATATTAGCGGAGGCCGATGGAATACCTATTGCACTGGCTCCTTTATTTGCAGACAGCAATATGGTGTATAATATTTTCCCTGAAGATGCCCTGGACTTTATCGGAGATATTTCAAATCCATTGGTTTTGGATGCGATCCTGCAAACTGCACGTGATACCGTTGATGGTTTCCTGGGTTTTCGGTTTTATTTTATTCCTGATGACTCTGATACCGGGCATTTATTGATGTCCGCTGCATTAAGGCTGAATCTTGATGGATATGAAGAAGGCTTTTTGCCTTCCCCATATATAGATATAAAAGCAGATCCCGTTGAAGCGGTGAATATGACCCATAAAAAAAGCTTACGCCGGCATGAAAATTATTTTCTTCGGGAAGGAACACTGGAAATATTTCACTATCATGAAGGAAAAGATATTTCACTCAATCTTGATGAATTTTTTGACCAGCATATTAAACGCCGGGCTGTTACTTCTTTTCCAAGCATTTTTCTTAAGGAGGAACAAAAGAATTATTACCGGATATTAACTGATGAAATAAGCTCTACAGGATGGTTGAGTTTTACAAGAATTAACTGGAATGGCAGTGCTATTGCTTTTCATTACGGGCTTTTATATAACGGCAGATACCTGTTTGGTATTCCAACTTTTGAAATTGCACTGGCTGATCATTCGCCGGGGGAAGTATTATTACGGCAGCTATTATTAGCTGCAATTGAAGAAGGCGCTTCCTCTTTTGATTTTGGAATTGGAGATGAAGCTTATAAATACAGGTTTGCAAATAGGGTAACAAACTTATACAACTGGGGACTATATCCTCAACAGAAATAAAAGATGGAGAAAAAATTATCGGCGGGTATCATAATTGATAATTATAACTATGACCAGTTTATAAGTGAAGCTATTGATAGTGCCTTACATCAATCCTATCCAAATGTTGAAGTAATTGTTGTGGATGATGGTTCCACTGACTCCTCACGTAAAATAATTGCGGGATATGGGGATAGAATAATAACCGTTCTTAAACCTAATGGTGGACAGGCTTCTGCCTTTAATGCAGGATTTGAAAAGTGCAAAGCTGACGTGATTTTTTTCCTTGATTCCGATGATGTATTATTTCCGGATGCTGTTAAAAATGTAATTGAGATATTTGAGAAAAACGATAATGTATCAAAAGTTCATTGGCAATTGATTGTTGTTGACGGGAAAGCAAATAAAACCGGTACCATGAGGCCAGCCCAGATACCCGCCGAAGGAGATTTCCGGAACCGGGTGTTGGAGGGTGGGCCTACCAGTTGTATCAGTTCACCCACAAGTGGAAATGCATGGGCCCGTTCATTTCTTGAAAAAGTTTTTCCTGTGCCGGAAGATATGTCTTATTACAGAACCTGTGCAGATGAATACCTGTTTACTTTAGCACCGGTATTTGGACTGGTTAAAACCATTGCAGAACCCCAGGGTTTTTACCGTATTCATGGGAAGAATATTTATTCTGCCCTGAACTTTGATAAAATGTTGCAGCTGGAACTGGAAGGACATTCACAGCAATCGATAGCTTTGAGCCGTATTTTACAAAAACATGGGTTAAATGTTGACCAGGCTCTTTGGCTGAAGAACTCATGGTTTCACAGGTTGAAGGCAGCTATAGATTCTATCAACGAAATGATACCCGCTGAAGACCTGTTTATCCTGGTTGATGACGGAACATGGGATATTTCGGAATATTTACCTGGCTGTAATGTTTTACCATTTCCTGAAGAGGGTGGAAAATACCAGGGACTTCCAGAAAACGATAAGCATGCGATCGGCGAATTAAACCGCCTTATAAAAAAAGGGGCATCACATATTGTGTTCACATGGGCAGCCTTTTGGTGGTTAACATATTTTACCGGGTTGCAGGATTATTTGTATACGAATTTCAGATGTATAAAAAAAGATTTAGCAGTAATCGTCTTTGATCTAAATAAATAGTTTATGGAAAAATTTCCATTGGTTAGTATTATAATTAATAGTTACAATTATGGCCGTTTTCTAAACAAAACTATAGATAGTGCGTTAAATCAGAGCTACAAAATCATTGAGGTTATTGTTGTAGATGATGGCTCTACTGATAATTCAAAGAAAATCATTCTTGATTATGGAAATAGAATAACCTCAATATTAAAAGAAAATGGCGGCCAGGGATCTGCATTCAACGTCGGCTTTACGACATCGAAAGGATTGATAATACTTTTCTTAGATTCTGATGATTTGTTGTTGCCTACCGCGGTGGAAAATGTTGTTCAAGCTTTCATGGAGGAGAATATTGTAAAAGTAGATTGGCCACTTTTGATAATAGATGAAAATGGAGAGTTTACAGGCGAGAGATTACCAAGGCAAGCATATCCTAATCAGAATTTAAAAGATCTGACAATCGAAAAAGGGCCGTTTTATGATTGGCATATTACGTGCCCAACTTCCGGCAATGCATGGAAACGAAAATTTCTGGAAGAAACTCTGCCTATGCCTCCTGCCTCTTACATAACATGTGCTGATGAATTTTTACTTACGCTGGCTCCAATTTATGGAGATCAAAAAAGATTGAATCTGCCTTTAGGATGCTATCGCTCTCATAGTTCTAATAATGGTTGGGGTAGGACCTTAAGTAATGATAAATTGAAAAGAGATATGGAAAGATTTGAGGTTAGTTGCAAAATATTAAGCAGGCATTTACTTAAGTTTGGATTAGAAGCTGATCCGGAAGACTGGAAGATCAATAACTGGAATTACCTGTGGATGCAAAAATTTCTGGAAGCCCGGAAAATCATTTCGTCAATAGTTCAGCCTGGAGAAAGCTATATCGTGTTAGATGATTATGATCTTGGTAATGACATTGCTGAAGACAGGAAACAATTTTCGTTTATGGAAATAAATGGAGAATCTATTGGACATCCAGAAAATAGTGAAGCCGCCATTTTTCATCTTAATTCATTAAAGCAATTCAAGCCAAATTACCTTATCATTTGGTGGACGGCCTTTTGGTGGTTAGATCATTATAATGCTTTGCACCAACACTTACGGTTAAATTTTGAATGTTTATTGGAGAACGATTGCTTAATCATTTTTCGCCTTACAGACTAATCCATTATTAATATTAGCATGAAATGGATTACTCTTGTTGCATACTTACAAATAAAATAAATTGAAAATGTTCTCAAAAAAAATTGTCTTAGGAGATTCCTGTTTGATTAATTACCCGCAAGGTGCCGGCATTTGGATTTTATTCATCCAATACATACTAGGTTTAAAAGCGCTTGGTCATACGGTTTTCTTTTTTGAATGTTTCACTTCATCAGCAGACTTAGGTGCTGATGAACAAAAAATTCGTATGTTTTTTGAAAGACTTCGGGAATATGACCTGCAGGACCAGGGGGTGGTTTTACTATTTGAAAAAGGTAAAGCGGGTCATGATATAAATTTTGCAAGTTCGTACGGTAAAAGAATGAATGAGGTAAAAAATATAATAGAAGGGGCTGATTTATTCTGGAATCTATGTTGTGCCTTCCGTCAACCATTCGTAGGAATGTTTAAGCATTCTGTGCTCGTTGATATGGATCCGGGACACCTTCAGGTATCTGCTTTAGATGTTGAAATGGGAATACATCAGCATCATTCTTATTTAACTGTAGGTGGAAAAATGGATGATGGGGATTGTGAGGCACCAACATTAAATTTAAAGTGGAAACCCTTTAAGCCTTTTGTATACCTGCCACTATGGGACGTAAACCCGGTTGATAATTCAGGACGACCATTTACTACAATTACTCATTGGAACTGGGATGAACTGGATTGGAATGGCCGTAGGCTTAGCTTATCAAAAAGAGAGGCTTATATGCGGTATATTGATTTGCCTGAGCATACTAAGTATCCTTTTGAAATAGCCGCATATTTGGAGCCTGATGATCCAACGGGTGATAGGGAACTCCTTCAAACTAAAGGTTGGAGTATTACCGATCCATGGGAGGCAACATCTTCTCCTAAAGACTATCAAAATTATATTTCAAATTCACGGGCAGAAATTTCCTGTCCCAAACCAATTTTTAGAGAATTAAACACAGGTTGGTTCAGCGATAGGAGTGTTTGTTACCTGGCCGCTGGCCGTCCTGTTCTTGCAGAGGATACAGGTTTTTCTGATTTTCTGCCAACGGGCAAGGGTCTTCTGGCATTCCGTGATTTAGAAGGAGCGGTAGCAGGTGTTAATGAGATCAATGCTAATTATCAATATCATGTTAAGGCTGCCCGCAATCTGGCAGAGGAAGTTTTTAATTCAAAAGTATGTTTGAAAGCAATGATAGACCTGAGTTAACATTTTGAGTTTTTACTACCTAAACTGCATGAAACAAATATTTCTATACATAATCATTTTCTTAACTTTCATTGCTACATATTTTATTAGTAATTGGGTAATATCAAAACAGTTTGTTACAAAAGAGATTACTTATTCCTCGGGTACTGCCTATGAAGTTTACATGGCGTGGGGAAGATTGGACGGCAACATCCCTTTCAATGACCAGTGGCCACCCAACTCCTATTTTAAGGACGGATTGGTGTTTACTAAAATGACAGCCGTAAAAGACACATTCTTCACCAGTATAATGTTTCCTTCCGGTACGGAGATATATTATTGGATGGTTCAACGGAAGGATAAAGATGGTAATGAAACGGATATCTGGGACACTGGCGGAGCAAGTAAGGAATTCTACCGGTTGGCTTTTACTTACGAAGGAATTTTCAACCCTGGTTACTTCATTTTCCTGGCCGGCTTTATCCCGCTCTTGCTTCTATATTCCAGGAGTAAGAATAGAACGGTCCACCTACCGGGAACACCAAAATTCAGAATCAAAGAATATATCCCGCAATTTGACAGTATCAGAGCGATAGCGGTAATACTGGTCATTCTGCATCATTAGGTTTCAAAAAAATCATTTCTTAATTTTTTTGACAATGGCCAGCTTGGTGTAAATATTTTCTTTGTACTAAGCGGGTTTCTTATTACCGGTATTTTATTGAAAACAAAAAAACAGGCCGAAGAGGATGGGTTAAAAAAATCAACCCTGTTCAACAATTTTTATGTGAGGCGAACGCTCAGGATCTTCCCAATCTATTACCTGCTACTGGTTGTTTTCTGGCTTTTAAAAGATCCTGCCATTAAAGATAATACTGTTTATTATTTTACGTATACCTCCAATTATTTGTTTTATGCTCAACAATCTTTTCCTGCCCGGCTGGCACATCTATGGTCGCTGGCAGTAGAAGAGCAGTTTTATATTTTCTGGCCATGGCTCATCATCCTGGTAAATAAAAAATACCTACCGTATCTTATTTCACTGTTCATTGTAATTGGTATTTCATCGAATTATATTTTTACGTCAAAAGGCTGGTGGGTTGAAATATTCACTCCAACCTGTTTTGATGCTTTTGCAACAGGAGGCCTCTTATCTTATTTGATAGCACACCAGCCAGAAACTATTGAAAAAATACAACCGAAATTTAAATGGATCTTTGCCATTATTCTGGTATTGTTTATCCTCGATGTCTTTAATTATTCTTTTTTACCACGTAGAATAAGTCACACCCTGATTGCAATTGCCATCATCTACTACTGTTTGTTTAAAAATAATAACAGCATCATGAATTATATCCTCAATAATAAATGGCTCATCCGTATCGGGAAGATCAGTTATGGTGTTTATCTCTACCATCTTTTTATACCTGAGTTATGGACTTGGGTCATCGGAAGATTTGCATCCTGGAATATTGACCTGATGTATAATAGTGCAATGCCTGGGCAATTTAAACCGGCGTGGCTATTTATTCAACATTTTTTGTTTTTGATAATAATTTGTATAGTATCATGGAAATTAATTGAAAAACCGTTTCAACAACTTAAAAACCGGTTTCAAAATAAGGTGCCCGGCTCCTAGGCAATCCGGTACAATACAATAGGTTGAACATAATGATAGTTTTGAATTAATAGAAAATATAGAAATACTGACAACAACCCTTAAAAAAGCGGACATTAACATACAAAATTCGCACCTCAATGCCGATGCGGGATTTGATATCCAAAAATTCATTGAAACTATTGAAACAAATTACAAAATGATAGCTAATATCCCCAAAAACAAGCGAAATAGTAAAGAAATAGAACAAGAATATAGATACTTAGGCGAATATATTTATAGTTTTCGTAAGAAAATAGAGACCATTTTTGCTTGGTTGGATACTTATAAACGAATTTTAATACGATTTGAATATAAAGCCCAAAACTTCAAATCTTGGTTATATATAGCATCAAGTTTAATTAATTTAAGAACATTATTCAACTAAACAAGTCCGGTATAATATTTGCTTATTCATAAGAATGTGAACAAATACAATCATGGAAAAAAAATTAACTTTATATGCAATTTTCATTTGAAAACTTCAACAACTCCCCGAAAACATTTCATTGGAGTGCATATATCTCCCGTAAGCATGGGTAATGCCGCTCAACTATTTTCTCGTATAAATTCGAAATTTAACAAAGTAAGAATTGTACTTTTCTTAGTTTTGGGCTTTTCGATTACACAGGCACTGGCTCAGCGAGACCAGATTATAACGCAAGCTGGAGAGAAGATTCGGTGCCGAATTTTGGACGAAACCCCTAACCGATTTATCTTCGCTTACCTATCTCCTTCGGGGAAGGTTCTGCGAGATGAAATTTTCAAAAACTTGGTTTCTGAGTTTAAATATAATTTTTACTCGAGCGATATTGTAACCAAAGGGAACAAAATGCCCGAGGGTCTTGGCGGAACAAGAGAGGAGAATACCAATGCTTCGACAAGGGTAAATACTTTAAAGGGTGAACAACCAAACAAACAAAATAGTAAAGATGAAAAAGTTGCTCAACCGAGTGTGTCAGAAAAGGCTGTTGCTAAAAATGGCAAAGAAAGCGAATTAAAGAAAGCTCCCGAAACGGATAAAAAAGCAGTAGATAAAATGGCTGAAAAACCTCAAACGGAAGGTAAAGTAGCCGCTAAAACGATTGAAACTGCTAAAAAAGCCCCTGAAACTAAAAAAACAGTAATAATAACATCTTTTTCACAAGAACCAATCAAGGTTTTTCTTGATTGCCAAAATTATCAATTAAATTGTTTCGAGGACTACATTCGTACCGAGATTCCTTTTGTGGAGTTTGTTCGTGACCGAAAATTGTCCAATGTTCATTTATTACCAACATATCAGTCTACTGCCTCCAATGGCTTGAGGGTAAGTTTGATTGTTATTGGACAAGAAATTTTCAAAAACAGAAATGATACACTGATTTTCATGCGGGTAATGAATGAATCAGACTCTGAATATCGTACCAAACTGCTCAATCATATAAGAGCCGCATTAATTCCTTATTTGGCAAAAACAAACCAATTGGATCTGATTTCGATAGCCGCTATAAAGACTAATAAAGATAGTTTGGCAACTCTAAGAAAGGAATCTGCTCAAAAAGATAAATGGAATTATTGGGTATTTAATTCTGGTATTTCAGGATTTATTTATGGGGATAATAATTATAATAGTACCAATTTGAGTATTGATTTTTCGGCAAGTCGAACGACGGAAAAACTCAAAACCAATATATCAATCAATAATAATGTAGATGTAAATAGGTATAATTTTGAAGAGAATGGAGAAAAGAAAACAGCGACCAATACTCAAAGAAACTATTCTTTAAATGCTAATATCATCAAGTCAATCAATAGCCATTGGTCTTATGGGGGCTTCTTGCAAATAAATAATAGTCTCTACCAAAACTATCAATTACAGGTTTATCCTTCGGCAGGATTGGAGTATAATTTCTTGCCGTATTCTAAATATAATGTGAAATATGTAGTAGTAAGGTACATCTACGGTGTACAATTGAACAACTATTACAAAACCACAATTTTTGAAAAATTGAATGAAAATTTAGCCGAGCAAAGTTTAGGTTTATACTCCAATTCTGTTCAGAAATGGGGGAGTATATCTGCTTCACTAACATGGCAAAATTTGATGAAAGACTTTAAACGAAATAGTATAAATTTTGGTCTTTCAAATACGATTCGTTTAACAAAAGGCTTAAATCTTTCATTTGATATCAATTATTCGTCTATTAAAAATCAAGTAAATTTAGAAAAAGGCGATGCTTCTTTTGAAGATATTTTGATACGCCGCCGACAATTAGCCACTTCTTATTCATTTTATATGGGTACAAGAATAAGCTTCGCTTTTGGTTCAATTTATAATAATGTTGTAAATCCGAGATTTTGAGTAAATGTATCCGAGCGAAATAATTTTCTGAAAGAGTATTGTGCAACTAATATGTGCTTATTGAGTATGGCTTCGATGAAAGCAGGGAAAAGTTTAGATTGGAATAGAAAAAAAGAAATCATAACAGTAATACTGCAAATGGTGCTAATTCATTAATTTTAAATACAACAGGCAATTATAACACAGCAAATGGTGTTAATTCGCTCAGATTCAACACAATAGAATTTGCTAATACTTCAAATGGTGTTAATTCGCTCTATTCAAATACCATGGGAGCCAATAATACTGCAACTGGGGCTAATTCCCTATACTCAAATACAATAAGCGATAACAATACTGCAAATGGGGCTAATTCCCTCAGATTAAATACAACTGGGAGTAATAATACTGCAACTGGGGCTTATTCACTTTACGAAAATACAACAGGAAATTCTTACTGTTAGCAAAAGTGTAAGTACTTCAATATTAAAAGTTAGTGCAATTCAAATAAAAAAAAACGCATTTGAATGCGTTTCTAAGTTGTTAATTTACAATAAGTGACCGTGTAGGGATTCAAACCCCAAACCTTCTCATCCGTAGTGAGACGCTCTATTCAGTTGAGCTACACAGCCAGTCCTCAATGGGAGTGCAAAATTAATAGATTATGTTAATTTTTCAAAGCTTTTTCCTAATTTTTTAGATTAGTAAGAGCGTCTGGATTTATGCTTTGGTAGTATTCTCTTATTTTCAATATAATAGCTAATCCTACTGCTATTTCAGAAGCAGCCACAAGCATGATAAAAATTACAAAAATTTGTCCTTGCTCCGGAATAGCATCGTATTTACTAAATACAATGAAATTAATATTAACTGCATTTAGCATTAATTCGACCCCCATTAGCATTAGGATAAGGTTTTTTTTAGTTATTACAATGGTAAAACCAATTGCAAATAAACAGCAGGATACTAAGATATAGGGAAGAATATTATTCATTTTTTTTTGCAATAAAAGTAGCGCCAATTAAAGCCATTAATAATAACACACCAACTAATTCTAAAATAAGAACTGAATCTGTCATTAAATATAAACCTAAGTTTTTTATGTGTTGGTCAGGTTTTAAAGCACTGGTTTTGAATGTTATAGAGGTAACTAAAAGCACAATTATTAAACTTAAACAAGTAACTAAAACTAAAGTGAAAGTTGGGTTTTCATTTTCAATAAATAAACTATGGTGCTTGGAGTTTTTTTTCGCACTTAACATTATTCCAAATATAAGTAAAACTAAAATGCCACCTATGTAAATCATTATTTGGGCAGCTGCAACAAATTCTGATCCCCCAAATACAAAAATTCCAGCCACACCCAAAAAACTTACTAATAAACCATAAGAAGCATATAACACATTATTTGAAAACAATACATATAATGCCCCACTTAAGGTAATTAAACAAAAAATTCCAAAAAACATATTTCCATTTTTCAACTGTTCTAAAATTACATCCATTTAATCTTTAGGCTTGAGTTTAGGTGTGAATTTCTTTAGAGGTGCAATTTCTTCATCCGGTTTTTCCAAATCAGAATTGTTGAAAAAATGTTTTTTTTCAATTTCAAAATCTTTTTTTTCTGCCGACATAAAACCTTGTGGCTTTAGTTTAGGTAAAAAGATGGGTTTGGTTATTTCTTCTTTATTTGCATTTTCATTGGATAAATTAGTGTTTTCTGTTTTTTTTTCAGAATTGCTAGGATCTCCAATTAGTGGTTTAAGTTTTGGCTTAAATGCCACAGGTATAAATTCAGAACCTTCAAGTGTGACATTTTCAAGATTACTAGAGGGCTTTAGTTTAGGGATAAAATGGGAAGTTTCCTTTTTTTGAGAATCACTTTCATTCGAATTTTTAGTTTCCGATTGCGCCAAATTCGGTTTAAACTTGGGTACAAATTTAGGCTTAGTATCTATTTCAGATATTTCTTGAGGCTGGACAATTTTATTTTCTTCATTAATTGGTGAAACGGACATTTTCGGTTTGAAAATTGGTTTAAACCCTTCAGGAATTGGATTTTTTACTTCAGCAACTTCATTTTTTAATTGTTTGCTTGCTTCTTTTTCAGCTAAATATACTTCATAGAGCTCTCTCTTTTCTTTAGCTTGATTTTCGCTTAAATTAGCAAATGCAAAATTGAGCTTTGTAATATCCACAACACTGTAGTCATATTCACTATTCATAGTTAAACATTCGGTAGGACAGACTGTTGTACATAATCCGCAAAAGCAACATTTAGCTAAATCAATATTGAATTTGGCAGCATGCAGTCGCACAGGCGAGCCATCAGAGGTAGTTCTTATTAATTCTGGAGATTTTATTGCATCTATTTCAATACAATCCACTGGGCAAATTTTCGCACATTTGTCACATACAATACAATCATCAATTTCACAAGCTAATTGATTTCTTCCGTTGTCTGGTACACTAATTTTTTCATGAGGATATTGTAAAGTTACATATCCTTCATTAATTTTGAAATAATCATCATCTTGAACATTTAAAGGACCTTTCGTATTTCTTGCAGCCCATAAATGATTCAAAGTAAGGCTAAGGCCTTTCATTGTGGTTTTTATCCCCTTTTTTATATTTGAAAAATAGGTCATAGTGCAAATATAATTGTCTTTTAAATCAAAAATATTACTTTTGTCATAAAATTAGAGGATAAATACCTTTCAATTAAAAAATAATGAAGAGCATTACCCTATCTCTTTCTCCTGACATCGCTTTAGACGATGAACTTTTAAGGATTCATGTCTGCAAATTATTAGCCACTCAAATCAATGATAAAGTAATAGTTCGAAAACTTAAACAATCTATTGACGCTAGAAAAAAAGAAATAGTGGTTCATTTAGAACTTTCTGTGTACATAAATGAAATTCCAGAAAAAGAGGAAAAATTCAAATTTGACTATAAGTTTCTTTCAAATGCAAAATCAGTAATTATAGTTGGATCAGGTCCTGCAGGTCTTTTTGCTGCTTTAAGGTTAATTGAATTGGGTGTAAAGCCTATAGTAATTGAAAGAGGAAAGGATGTCAGAGCAAGACGTAGAGATATAGCTGCTATCTATAAAGCACATATTGTAAATCCAGATTCTAATTATTGTTTTGGAGAAGGCGGAGCTGGTACTTACAGCGACGGTAAACTTTACACAAGGTCAAAGAAAAGAGGGGATATTCGTAGAATTCTTGAGATTTTAGTGGCTCATGGCGCCACAGAGCACATACTTGTTGATGCTCATCCGCATATAGGAACTAATAAACTTCCAGAAGTAGTGGTTGCTCTTCGAGATCAAATATTGAAAGCAGGTGGGGAGATACATTTTGAAACTAAGGTTGTAGATTTTTTGATGAAATCTGATGAAATTATTGGAGTGACCATTCAAAATGGTGAAAATATATTCGGAGAAGGGGTAATTTTAGCTACCGGGCATTCAGCTAGAGATATTTTCGAAATACTTCAAAAAAAAAGAATTCATATTGAACCAAAGCCTTTTGCTATGGGAGTTAGGATTGAACACAGTCAAAAATTTGTAGATCAATGTCAGTATCATAATCCGGAACGCGGTCTTTTACCTCCGGCTGCTTATTCTTTGGTTGCTCAGACTTATTATGGAGGAGTTCAGCGAGGAGTATTCAGTTTTTGTATGTGCCCAGGTGGCTTTATAGTGCCCTCTTCTACAAATCAAAATGAATTGGTTGTAAATGGAATGTCACCATCCAGAAGAGATTCTGAGTTTGCTAATTCTGGGGTTGTTGTTGCTGTAAATGAAATAGATTGGAAAGAATATGCACACCTCGGTCCATTGGCTGCTTTAGAATATCAAAAACAGGTGGAACAAAGAGCTTATCAAAAAGTTTGTGAAGCTGAAAATATAGTAATTAGAAATGGAATAACGCAGACCATGCCTGCTCAAAAATTAAAAGATTTTACAAAAAATAGGATTTCTACTTCTTTAAATCCTACTTCGTATCAGCCGGGCCTTATTTCCATGAATTTTCATGAAATATTACCTCAAAATATATGCAAACCATTACAAGAGGGTATAGAAATATTTGGTCAGAAAATGAAAAATTATGATAGCAATTTTGGCCAAATGATTGGTATTGAAAGCAGGACATCTTCTCCTGTGAGAGTGCCAAGGAATAGAGAAACGTTCGAACATATTAGCACTAGGCGTTTATATCCATGTGGAGAAGGTGCTGGTTATGCTGGGGGAATAGTTTCTGCTGCCATGGATGGGGAACGTTGTGCCGAAGCTATAGTCGAAAAATATATTAATTGATTTTTTTTAATTTTACCGCTATCTCATATTTAATTTTCAAGATGTTATAAAAGATATAGAAATGAAGAAAAAGTTTTTTTTGTTTTTTGATTACATATAAATTCATACCTTTATAGATATATTTTAATCGTTTATTTCTCTAAATTGTGACTTTCGATTCTTTCATAAACAACCTTAATGAAAAATTATCTTTACCTCTCCCTGGGCATGAGACACATAAGAGGATGATGCATTTGGAGCGATTATTAACGAAGATAGAACCGAACAATTCCACAAAAAAAAGTGCCGTATTAGTTGTTTTTTATCCAGATAAAAATGAAATTCATTTACCACTAATTTTAAGGCCAGTCCATGATGGAAAGCACGGTGGGCAAATGGCTTTACCTGGTGGGAAAATGGAATTAGTGGATGAAAATTTGGCAAGAACTGCTCTCAGAGAAGCTCAGGAAGAGATTGGAATCAAAGCAATCGATGTTAAAATTTTAGGAGAACTTACTGAAATATTTATTCCGGTTAGTAATTTTTCGGTTAAGCCTTTTGTGGGGTTTTTAAATTATAAACCAGATTTTTTTCCAGACCAACGCGAAGTTGAAAAGATATTTGAAGTAAGTTTTAATAGTTTTATAAATCAAAAAGAAATTGTTTACAAGCCTATAAAAATAGCTTCTAATTTAGTTGAAGTACCTGGTTATGAAATTCATGATCAATGGGTTTGGGGCGCTACTGCCTTAATTATGCATGAATTAATTGAAGTATTTAATAAAGAACTTTAATGCATTTTATAAATTATTTCTGAAATTTTTGATAATAATTCGACTCCTTCTTTTTCTGATTTTAAATTTTTAGAAAGTAGTATTAAAACATATTTTTTTCCATTTGGCAAG
>JANOMP010000079.1:0-3712 GCA_031420365.1 Cytophagaceae bacterium | reverse complement strand
TCCGTCTTCAAATAAATCAATGAGGGCGTAGCCTGGTTTCGTTTGTTTGTAGCTTCCCATCCACCAGTTTCCACTCACTGCTCCATTGCAACAATAGGTTACTTGATTATACTCAATTCTATCAGTAAGGTGTATGTGTCCGCTAATAGCCAACTTTACATTAGGGTGTTTAGCAAAAAGTTCCACTAGTTCTTCAGCATCGCCGTGCATCCATGTTTCGGGTACATGCCATTCACCATTTTTAAAATTCTTTCCGTCTAAAAATACACAAGCAGATAAAATAGGTATGTGTGAAACTATCATTACGTTTTTATCCTTCGAAACTTCTTTAAGCTCCTCTTTAAGCCAATTAAATTGCTTTTCATCAACTTTTCCTTGATAGCCTTTTCCATCTAAACAGGGCTGTATGCTATCTAAAATTAGTATTCTCCAATTCAAAACATCATAAGAATAATATGATTTATTTAGCGATAAGT
The DNA here is from genome assembly GCA_031420365.1 of Cytophagaceae bacterium. Taxonomy (GTDB): domain Bacteria; phylum Bacteroidota; class Bacteroidia; order Cytophagales; family Spirosomataceae; genus Leadbetterella. Next base: position 3,236 of record JANOMP010000079.1, on the reverse strand, counting down.
GATCAAGTGTGGTTTTCTTTCCAGTCAAAAAATCTATGGGGTTATTACTTTTTCTGAAAATATCATGGTTGCCAATACAATTTAAAATAGCAATTGAATTTTCACTTTTTAAGATAGATTTATAAATATCCCATTGTTTTTCTATACTGTTTTCGGAAGCTCCATGCATACCCATGATAGCGTCTCCTCCATTTATTATAAAATCACATTTTTTTTCGAGCGATTGTATATGATGAAGGCATTTTTCAAATCCTTTGGCCGCTCCTATGTGAGGCTGTATATGGATGTCTGTAATATGTGCAATTCGTACTGATTTTTTAGAAAAAGTACTTTGAGCCAATACGTTTTCAGATAAAGCCATACTACCTGAAAACAAACCTAGACTTTTTAAAAGGCTACGTCTCCTCATTTGTTTTTTTTGCAAATTTCGGAATCCAATGTCATCCAAATATTAAGTAGATGTTAAGTGTTTGTTGCTTCTTTTTTTAATTGAAAAACAAAAAAAAACAGGATAAGCCTAACCTTTAAATTTCCCATCTACAGCCAGTGTATATCTAATTTCAAGTTTTTCTTCTCTGATATTCTTTTTAAATTGAATATTTAATATTCTCTTAACTTTCAAATCATTGCTACGATGTAGTTTTGCTTAAAAAAGCTATGAGGAAAGTTTCTTTGGTAGTATTTGACATGGCAGGCACTACCATTAAAGATGAAAAAGAAGTTGAAAAGTGTTTTGCTCAAGCCTGTTTACTTTCAGGTCTGGAAGTAAGTGGACATCGTATTTTGGCTATGCAAGGATATGCTAAAAGAGAGGTTTTTAGTATTTTATGGAGCGAGGTCTTGAAAGGCCATCTAAAAGAGCTAGACAATAAAGTGGGTTCATCCTATGATCTTTTCTGTCAAATACTTGAGAATCATTACGAAATCCATCCCGTTATTGCGACCAAATATTGTATTGAAACTTTTGAGTGGTTAAGAAATAATTCTATTAAAATAGCCCTAACAACAGGCTTTTATAGAAAAGTGGCTGATATAATATTAAAGAAGATTGGATGGCTCAATGGCTTGAATCATCAATATTATAATGAAAAAGGACATTCAGTTATAGATTTTTCTATTACCCCAACTGAAGCAGGATTTGGTAGGCCACATCCTGAAATGATAAATATGGCAATGAAAAGGTTTCAAATATCAGATTCAAAAAATGTTATAAATATCGGCGATACTCCTGTGGATTTAAAATTTGGATACAACGCAAATGTATTATTGAGTTTAGGAATTACCAACGGAACTCATACTAAAGAACAACTCGAAGTTGAAAAAAACGATGGTTTATTAGGTAAGCTCTCAGAACTTAGAGCTATAATTGAAAATTTATGAAATACGATTTAATACTAGTAGGTGCTGGTATAATGGGCACATTTCACGCCTATCATGCTGCAAAATTAGGCAAAAAAGTGCTCTTGCTTGAAAAAGACAATAAACCAGTAGGTAGCACTATTCAAAATTTTGGACAAATAGTTCCATCAGGATTAGATTCTGAATGGTTACATTATGGAACTAGAAGTTTGGAAATTTTTGATGAGCTAAAGAACTTAGCTAATTTTACACTAGTTAAAAACGGAAGCGTTTACATTGCTAGTGATGATGATGAACTAACTTTGATTCAAGAATTAGAACAGATTCATACTTCTACTAACTACCATTGTCAATTTTTAGATAAACGCACTGCTGTCCAAAAGTTTCCAGATTTAAATTCTGACTATATTAAAGGAGCCCTATTTTATCCTGCAGAATACAGCGTTAATTCATCAGAATTTATTTATACGCTCATTGATTATTGCAAAGAAAAACTTGGAGTTCACTATTTAAACAGAAGCTCGGTCATACATATGGAGGAAAGTCCAAATGGCGTAAAAGTAGAAACTACAGAAAAAAGAATATTTTATTCGGAAAAAGCAATAATATGTAGTGGCTATGTTTTTAATTTGCTTTTTCCAGAAATTTACAAAAACAGTGGATTAATTTTAAGTAAACTTCAAATGATGAAAACGCATCCTTTAAAGCAATTTCAACTTAAGGCTAACATACTTACTGGTCTTACTATTAGGCGATATGAGTCTTTTGAAGGATGTTCTTTTTTTAAAAATTTAAAAACCCCTGACCATCTAAAAGAGATGAAAAATTATGGGATTCATATACTCTTTAAACAATTGCCAGATGGAAGTATTATTGTGGGAGATTCTCACGAATACGCACCCGTGGAAAAAGTGGAAGATCTTAGCTTGGGTGTGCAAGAGTATATCAATAACTTAATGAAGGTTGAAGCAAAACGAATTCTCGACATTGCACCTGAAAATTATTCGCAAACATAGGCAGGTTATTATGCTCAACATCCTAAAGGTATTTTTGAATATACTGTTTCAGAAAATATAAGTATTAGAACGGGAATAGGAGGAAAAGGAATGACAACAAGTGCGGGCTATACAGAAGAAAAAATTAAGCACTTATTTCGATAGATTTTAATTGCCTTTGTTCTAAATATTTTCTTTCGAAAAACCAAAATTGAAGAATAACAAGTATTATCCCAAATAATGCTGTAATTTGACTAAGAATAAAAAGCGTTTGGCTATAATCAGGTTTGAAAGAACTGAACTCTTTGACAATTAATACTACCACGCTACCTAAGTACCCTATGCTATCGCACAAATAGACAAAAAAACCAGCATTACTTTTAATTTTTAAATAGGCGATAAGTCGTTCGAAAAAAGCTATTTGAATTAATAGATAGGGAAGGTAGAAGCCAATCCCAAGGGTTATCATCCATGTTTGAGATGATATTTTGCTGTTTTGAAATGCCCAATCTACATAAAGAATTCCTACCAATGAAAACGAAACAAGAATTGTGATAAAGTAATAGGCGGATCTATTATTTTTAAAAATGGTAACCATCGCTATAAAGATCATAATTATGGAAGCTATGAAAATCTCTGTTTTGGCAAATATCAATTTTGAATGGTTCTTGTCCAGTTGGTTCCAAATTTCGATTGCAAAATTATCTCTAAAATCTCGCAGAGTAGTAAAAAAAGCATACATCAGAACCACGCACAATATTCCAATGCCATCAGGGAATTCGTATTTAAAAATTAGGATAAATGATTAATTTATAGTATATTAGTGTATTGGTAGGCTTCGAAAAAAAATGAATATTTTCGAAGAAAAAAACACAAAAACAG
>JANOMP010000078.1:0-26873 GCA_031420365.1 Cytophagaceae bacterium | reverse complement strand
GCGAATAATTCAAGAAAAACGCCGTTTATGCCCTAAATATACGAATTATTGGCCGTATTGCCTAAATATTCAAGCACTATTTTTTGTGTATTTATTTAATAGTTAAATAGTTAGATAGTTTTCTTGCAGACACTAAATAAGGGCTAAAATTCTAACTCAGTTAATAGGTTTTTAAATGCTGTTGGTGGTGGCTTAGCTGCATGCCAAACCAATATGGTTTGCATTGTTTTTTTATTACAACAAGGGCATAATTCTGAGGTAAACGAGCTTTTTTCTTTTGCGTTTTTTATAGCTAATTTTCGATCAAACTTTGGTTTTATTACTCCTGTAAGTTCCAACATCAAGGTATCTATTTGTAACTGAGCAGAGCCCGAATGGAATCCAAAATCTACGGTCGGTTACTACAATTACGGTATCAAAAATATTGTCTTTGCCTGATTTGTCATGCAAGCCAACTAATTGATGAGCCAACCAAGAAATTGAATTTGATTTGCCCGAACCTGCCGAATGTTGAATTAAATATTTTTGCCCTGAACCTTTTGCTTGTGCATCTGCTAAAAGATGGCGTACTGCAAGCAATTGATGATAACGTGGAAATATCAATTTCTTTTCTTTCCTCGTTTTTATTTTGCCTTTGTCGTCTAAATATTCTTTTTCCTCTGTTATCAATTGGCAGAAGTTCTGAACAATGTCGGTCAGATTATTTTTGGTCAAAATCTCTTTCCACAAATAATCGGTTTTGATGCCGTCTTTCGGTGGATTTCCTGCACCGTTATTATAGCCTTTGTTGAATGGCAAAAAATAAGATTTCTCTTTTTTGAGTTGCGTACACATCCAAATCTCTTCGGTGTCCACCGCAAAATTTACCATCAACCTACCCAAACGAAATAGTTCCTCGTTCGGGTCTCTATCTTCTTTGTATTGCCTTATGGCGTTTTGTACATTTTGTTTGGTCAGTTCATTTTTCAATTCAAATGATATTATTGGAATACCATTTATAAAAATCATCAAGTCCAACGACTTTTTATCGTTTGGCGAAAAATAAACTTGTCGCATTACCGAAAACAAATTGGATTGATACAATTTGTTTGCACCTACATTATAAGCAGAAACTGGTTTGTCGTAAAACAGCATCAGTTTAGTATCCGTAAAGCCATCTGTAATGCCTTTGCGTAATACTTCAATAATTCCTTTGGCTTGAATTTGGTCGTTTAAACGTTTTACTATTTTTTGCTCGTAAAGGTCTTTATGATACGTTTTAATTTTGGCTACTACTTTGGGTTGTGTGGCTTCAAAAAATTGAAAAAGCAATTCACTGTCTATACAAGAAACATTATCGTACACTTTGTTTTCACGAAGCAAATAGTTGTTCTCTTCAACCAAATATTGAGCAATATGGGCTTCCAAGCCTTTTTCTGTGGTGTTTGTACTCATACTTTTTTATTAATTTTCCTCATAATAGTATGAGTAATCTATTCCTTTCATAAACATTTCTCGGCTGTCTATATCAGTTGTTATAGCTCTTTTTATCAATTTCAATAATTCGCTACTATCAACAGTACTAATTATCATTGCATTCATGTAATTATTCTTACTTATTTTGCTCCAATCTACACAGCATTTCAGTTGTTTTTTCAATAGTAAATCCAGCCATACACGGGTGCTTCTGCCATTGCCTTCCATAAATGGGTGAGCAATATTCATGGCACAATATTTATCTACTATTTCATCTAAATTAGTTTCGGGCATTGCTTCAATTTTTGCTAAATGCGTTTCTAAATAATGTGCTGGTGTAAATTGATAGCCCCCTTTAGAAATGCTTTTAGTTCTTATTTGCCCTGCAAAATCATATAAGCCTCCAAACAAATACCCATGAATTTGCTGTAAACCATTGGCTGTGCCAACCTCTATGCTGTTTACAAAAGAACTTTCAAATAAGGCATACGCCTTTGTTTTGCTCTTGCCGTCTATGCTTTCATCACTGTAAGTAAACCATTCTATAAATCGATTTGCCTTTTTACTGGGAAACTGTTTGCCCAATGCAATAATTCCGCTATAATCCAACATATCGCTTTTATAGCGTTTTCCATCGCTTGCAAGCAATTTCAGTTGGGTAGTGGCACTAACCAACTGGGTAGTCTCACTACCCAGTTCATTATTTTCTTTTTTAAATTTTGCTTTAAGGTACTTCCAATAGTTTCTGGTTTTGGTATAATCGTTTTGGTCGGTAAGCACAGCCACAATATCCAACACCGAAAACCACCACTTGGCGTTTTGCTCGTCCCATAAGGCTCGCACCTCTCGGTCGTCAAAAAAACGAATGGATATTTTTTGCTGCTTGTTCATTATTCCATTTCTTGTTTTTTATATTCCGCTTCATCTTCTGCGGCAATATTCAGTTCTTCTTCCAACTCTTCGTATATTTCCTCTTCAATAGTTGAAAATTCATATTCTCGAACATCAATTTTTCCTGTTACGGCTTCTGCAATTAAAGCTGTGCGGTATTCTTGAACCAAAGCAATTTCTTTTTCTATCGTAGCAATGGTTTTATTGATGATGGCGGTTTCTTTTTCGATGTGGGTAATGATGGCGGTTTGTTCGGAAATTGTGGGGATAGGTGTGTGGATTGTTTTTAAATCATTCGTGTTGAATCTATAAACTTTTACTCCCGTTGCATACTTTTTAAGTTCTTTTGAGAATATCTTTGAAGAATAACATAAATACTTTCCATTCACTATATCGTTCTTTGGTTTTAATAGTATCTGTTCTCCTCCTAATAAACCTAAATCACTTCTATTATAAAAAACGGAATGTCCTAAATCTTCAATTGTTTCCGATGTTGAAACTAAAATAACATCTCTATTATTTACAATTTGAGAAACTTTATAAAACTCGTCATTAAAATAAAACTCATATTTTTCATCAACTTCATTAACCTTATAAGTCTTACCATATTGCAATGCAACATATTTACCATTGCTTAATAATTCGTCTTTTCTAAAACTTGAATTTCCTCTAACAAAACCACATACACCAGTAAGTTTAACAACCTCCCAATGTTCCGGAATATAACCCAACCATTCAATACCGCTGGGTTTTGTTTTAGTATTTGGGTTTAAACCTTTGGTTACTGCATCATTTATAATTCCTGCCTTTTGTTCGTTCAGCAGTTTTATCAATTGCTTTTTCTTGAAAATAAAGCGGTCAATTTTGGCGGTTTTGTAATCAAGAAAATGGGCGATGGCGGTTTGTTCTTCTGTTGGTGGCAATGGCAAAAAAGTATCTTTAAATTTAGCAGTATCTATATTTTGTCCTTCTCGAATTCCAGTAACTAATAATGTCAAACAATTTATAAATTCCTTTGATTTAAAGTAATGCCTAAAAAAGCCTCTTTCTACAACTGTTTGAGGTTTTAATATTGTGTATGCAGGACTAATAATTCCTCTATAATGTGCATATTCAATTCCTCCTTGAAAAGACCTTAAACTAATCACAAAATCACCTTTTTCTACCAATTTCAGAGTATGAAAATCTTTAGATACTAATACTGTTTTCGTATTCAGCATACTTTTTAAAACTACACCTTGATTTTGTGTTGCTGCTAAAAAAGGTTCGTTTTCATATCCTTTTTCGGAACGTTCATTAAACAGTTTCTTGGCCTTCCTTACTTCCCAATGTTCAGGAATATCCCCAAGCCATGCAATGCCGCTTGGTTTGTATTTTGTGTAGGGTTTTAATGGTTGTTGCGTTTGTGTCCGTAGAGACAAGGCATGCCTTGTCTCTACGGTTACGGTGGATACGTTTCCGCCATTTTTGTTGGTGTTATCGGTTACGGTATTATTATTTTTCGCCATTTTATTCATTCCCATAAAATTTATCCTGTTCCCAATTTATAGAGTTATTGGCAATATAATATTGAATGGTTGAAAACGATTTAGCATCACGAATTATATGGTCGTGAAAACGGGATTGCCACCCAAATTCAAACCCCAAACGGTTGCAATGTTTTGTAACGGCCGATTTGTAGGAACCTACAATTGATGAAATCGTGTTTTTGCCCTGATTTTGAAAACGGTTTTGTCCAATTGTTTTTTCGGTTTCCGATTGTTCCGTTGGTAGAGACAAGGCATGCCTTGTCTCTACGTTGACGTTGGTGCCGTTATCCAATTCGTTTTCATTCAAAATCAATATACCGTGAACGTGATTTGGCATCACCACAAATTCACCCAATTCTATATTTTTTGCATGATTTTTTATTTCATACCACATCAAATCGGCAATGATACCAACATTAGATAATGTCATTTTCGCATTTTCAATTGCACCAAAATAATGTACCCTATCCTTTGTGCAGATGGTGATAAAATATGCACCTTCAGTGGCATAATCCCAATTTTGCAAACGGGCAGAAGGTATTCGGTATTTATTTTGAAATTTATCGTCCATTATTTATTCAATAATTTCCTTTAATAAACCATCAGTTTCTTGTTCTAATAGTAAAATATCGGCAGCAATAGCTGATAAAGAACGCAAACCTTCGTATTTATAAAAATATTTATTAAAGGCGATTTCGTAGCCCACTTTCATTTTGGTTTTGTCGTACCAAGCATCGGGTGCAAAAGGCAATACTTCTTTTTTGAAATAGTCAGGTATGCTGTCTTTCATTGGCACATTTTCAATGTCTTTTAGACTGCTATCGCTTTTAAGTTTGCCTTTGCTATCTAAAATAATTATACCCTTTTCATCTTTTTCGGGTTGGTGTACGCTTATTTGGTAAAAGCCAAAATCTTCGTTATCAAATATTTTGCTGTATTGGTTTTCTTCAAAAGCAAAATACATTTCTTGTATGGCTTCTATATGTGTAGATGTTAGTTCGTTGCGTTTGCTACCTAAACTTTTACGCATTTTTTGATAAAACTCGTTGGAAGAAGCGTTTATCAATTGAACTTTCCCTTTTCGTTTTTCTTCTTTTACATTGCTAATAAACCACACATACGTGGCTATGCCTGTATTATAGAAAATGTCGTTTGGTAATTGTACAATACATTCCAACAAATCATTTTCAATAATGTATTGTCTTATGCCACTTTCGCCACTGCCTGCATCGCCTGTAAAGAGTGCTGAACCATTTTGAACAGAAGCAATTCTGCTTCCACCATCTTTCGGGTCTTTCATTTTTGAAAGCATGTGAAGCATGAACATCAATTGTCCGTCATTGCTTCGTGAAGTCAAACAAGTTTCTTCCAGTTCTCCTTTAAAATTTTTGATTTTAAGATTAAAGCGTTTGTCAACTATGCTTATTTTTTTTTCGCTTCCTACATTCAAATTCTCCATGTCTTGTTTCCAACTTGTGCCATAAGGCGGATTGGTCAGCATGAAATTGAATTTTAAATCAGGCTCAAAACCATATTCACTAAGCGTTGAACCAAATTTTATTTTATCAGGATCTTCGCCTTTCAATAACATATCCTATTTACAAACCGCATACATTTCCCCTGTATTTTCCTGCCCGTATAAGTGAAAAGTTGCTTTTGATTTTATTTCTCCTTCGGGATTTGTAGCAAACAGTTTTGATTGCGTAAGCATTGCACCCGAACCCGCACAAGGGTCGTACACTAAAAAAGTTCCTTTTTGAATTTTGTCTTTTACTGGCAAGTAAACCAAATGTGTCATCAACTCAATAATTTCTCTTGGCGTAAAATGTCGCCCTGCTGCTGCATTTGTTTTCTCATTAAACCTACGTATTAAGTCCTCAAACATATATCCCATTGCCATTGGCGATATTTTGTCGGGGCTTAATTCAACTTTCGGGTTGCAGAATTTTTCAATGAGTGAAAAGGTTATGCCTGTGCTTTCAAAAGTTTCTAATTGGTTTCTGAATTTAAACTTGCTGATAATGTCTTGCACATTTTCAGAAAAACCATTGAGATAATCTAAAAAGTTAGTGTCAATATTTTTAGGGTCTGCCAACAATTTTTTCATGGTAAACAGTGAGGTGTTGTAAAACGCCAAACCAGTTCCGTGCTGTTCGCTTGTGAGTAGTCCCGATAAGTTGTCTATTTTCCCTTTAAACTCTTCGTGAGTTTTCAGCACTTTGTCTTTGGTGGTTTCAAGAGCCAAGTCCAACCTCCTCAAAACAGTCATTGGAAGAATTACGTCCTGATATTGATTTTCAAGAAACTTGTTAATCAATACATCGTCCGCAACTGACCAGATGAAGTTAATGATGGGTTGAAGTGATTGTGTATTTAAACTCATTTATATTTTGTCTGTTCGTTAATCAATTTTATAGGTCGTAAAGTTAAGTTATTAAGCCTTGTTTGTTGTCAAAAGTGCCGTCAAGTTGTCCATTTTCCACTGGTCGGGTGGTGGGTGGGCTTGGGTGCGGTTGGGCAAAATTAAATGTGGTGTTTTTGTGCCGGCAAGTGCGTTGGCAAAACACCTCTTTTAATTTTGCGAAGGGTCGGCTGTCTTTCATTTTGTCTGTCGGTATTTTGATGGTCTGTCGTTTTACAATGCCCTATACACTTATATAGCCGCAATTTCAAAAGTAAGTTATTTCAATGCCATAAAAACTCGAGTATTAATAAAAGTCCCTTGCTCAATAACATTGGGGTTGTGCGAACAGACAAAAAGACCAACTAAAAGTTCTTCAGGAAAATCTATATCAGGTACTTCAACCGACCAAAAAGGTTGTCCAAGTTTTGCAACTGAAACTAAATAACTTCTCCCTCGACGTTCGATTTGTAAAATATCGGCACCAAGAATCGGAATTTTTATTTCTTCAGTATTTGCCCCATTTTTCTTGCGAAATTGAAATGCCGTTAAACCGTCTAAATGAACTGTCAAACAAACCATTGCCGATGAAGTATCAACACCTGTGCGAGCAATAATTCCTGCTTTTTTATGAGCATCGCCACCGCTTCCAATCAAAGTTGGTTGAGTGGTAATGATAAAATCTCCTTTGAGTTTTTTCCAAGCAAAATGAAACTCATCTCTTTTGAACCACATATTGTTGCCTGCAGCTGTGAGCGTATATTTGCGTGAGGCGGCATCATAATTGGCTGAACCTTTATTGATTACTGGACCAATATCAGCATGGTTTTCAAATATTCCGACTTGATTCTGAGCTTTTAAGGCAACAAAACCCATCAACAAAGCAAAAGTCAAACAAAGTGTTTTCATAAGAAACCTAAAAATTTACGGTGATAAATTCTTTTCAAGTCTTTCTCAAAAAGTGTATAAGGGTCGTTATAGAATTTTATAAAATCAGGCACACTCACTTGGTCGGGATAAGGGGCATAGAAATGTGTTTTACTATTTCTATCATTTCGCCAAACTAAAACATAAGATAATCGCATCTTTTCGGCTTTGAGGGCTTTGAGTAAAGATTCTGTCCACCAAGTTAAATTGGGAATTGATTCTAAGCCAGTTTCAGTAAAAGCTGCCAATTTATTGGCTTTTATAGCATAGTCAGACACTATTTTGAGTTTTTTGATACCCGATTCGAGGTTATATTTACCATCTCTACCAAAATCTCCATAGTTGTCCATGCCAACCATATCTACCCAATCATCTCCAGGATAACGCTCTAAAAACTCTTCTTCGGAAGCAAATTTATTATCTGGCGAAAAGGTATAAATCAAATTATGAACATTTAGGCTATCACGCAGATATGAAACAGTAAATTGCCAAACCTCCATAAAGTCTTCACGGCTGCAATGAGGTTTCCCCCACCAAAACCAACCCCCATCAAACTCATGAAATGGTCTGAAGAGCATAGGGGCAAGTTTATCATCTTTTGCTTTAACCGAATGAGCAAAATCGCCAAGCGTTTGTAGAATTTCTTTGTATTGCTGATGATGAGACCCGCCAACTTTTATTAATGAAATAGCAGGTGCAGAAATCGAATCTCGCCAATAAAATCCACCTTTTGATGCCGGGTTTGAAAAATGCCAAGCAACGGTTGTAACACCTCCACGTTCGTAAGTATCAACAACATTTTTTCTCAATGTTTCTTTTGTTTTTTCGATGGCCTCTTTGGGTCTTCCCGAAAGTCCACTAAAATCAATTCCGATAACAGCAGGGTGCGAACCTGTAACCGATTTTACATCCGAACGGTCAGCGTCACCCATCCAACCATGCCCGTATTCAGTGGCATGTTGATGCCCAAAAAGGATTTTACTTTTGGAAATTTTTTTGAGATTTTTATACAAAGCTTTAGTTTCTTTAGTTGCCTTTTTATCAATTTGTCCAAAGGCAAAAAACGGCATTAGTATGCTTAATATAAAAAACTTATGAGTAATTTTTGTCATTGTTTAAAACGAATTATACTTTTAGACTTCCTATAAGTTTTTCTCTTTTTTCGGGATTGTTTTTGGTGTTTTCGGCAACACTTCCCAACAAGGAAACGGTTATTTTTTCTCCTTCAAAATTGACTGTCAATTTATCGCCATGAATGGCATCCACAAATTTCAGATTAATTTGCAAAGTGCTGTCGTTCAACCAAGTAGCTGTGCCTGCAACCCTCGAAGGAACAACAATTGGATTTGCCGAAAAAGGATTTTTTCTTTTATTTGGATTTACTTTCCATTTTTCCCAACCAAAGCCTATTTTCTGCATTCCTTGACCATAATTCAATCTCAAAACTCCTGCATCATCAAATAATCCGAAGCCTATTTGCGTAATTCCAAAGTCATTTTTTTCTACATTAAAAATCTTATCGCTATATTTCAAAGCAAGATTAGACTTTACATTTCCTTTTAGAACTGGTAATGACAGTTCACTAATATCCTTTTTCAATGCCATTAATTCTGTTGAATTTTCAGATATAGACACATTTGACATTGCTGGCAATATATTTTGATAAGCAATATCCATTGTTTTTTGTAAATTAAAACTTTCGCAAGTCATTACTAAAACGGCATCTTGTTCGGGCATTACCATACAAAATTGCCCATAAGCACCATCGCCTCTATAAAAGCCTGGTTTACAACGCCAAAACTGATAGCCGTAGCCCTGCGACCAGTCATTATCTCCTCCTTGTGAGGTGGTTTGCTTGCTTGTCGCTTCGTTTATCCAGCTTTCTGGCAGTAATTGTTTACCTTCCCATTTACCTTTTTGGAGGTAAAATTGACCAAATTTGGCAATGTCTTCGGTGCTAACTCGGAGTCCGTATCCAGCAGTATTGAGCCCTTGTGGAGATTTTTCCCAATCATAACCTGTAATGTTTAGTGGAGCAAATAGACGAGGCTGTAGGTATTCTTCTAAGGTTTTGCCAGTTACTTTATGCACAATCGCACCGAGCATATAAGTTGCTCCGGTGTTGTACATGAAGAAAGTGCTTGGTTCGTGTTCTACGGTTTTTTCGAGGAATGTTTTCACCCAAGTTTGTTCAGGTTTGGCACGTATATCTGGCATAGAATCGGTATGATGCCCAGTATTCATTGTAAGTAAATGCTTGATTTTCATTGCTTTCAAGTTTTCATTTGGCGAAGCTGGAGTTTCTTCTGGAAAAAACGCAATTACTTGATCGTTGACTGAAATTTTGCCTTCACTCACTAAAAAACCAATGGCAGAACTCGTAAAACTCTTGGAAAGTGAATAAAGTGTATGCTTATAATCTGCTTCAAAAGGCTTCCACCAACCTTCAGAAACAACATTTCCATGCCTGACAAGCATAAAACTATGCCATTCAAGTCCTGATTCTTTAGCAGATTTTAGAAAGTTTCTGATGCCTGACGAAGAAACGCCTTGAGATTCGGGGCTTTTGCGAGGTAAATTTGAAACAGTTTGTCCGAACGAATCGAACGAAGCAAAAAGGCCTAAACCAACTGAGCTAAGCCCAGTAGTTTTGATAAAGTCTCGGCGAGAGGTTTTCATTTTTTGTAGGAGGGGTTGAATAATTTCTTAGTTCAAAATTATCCATGTCATGCTCTAATTATAAGCCTTGGCACGAATATTTATCAAACATACAATATTATTGCATTTTTTTTACAAAAAGTAGTACGATTTACGCCAATAGTAGCACTATTTTAATTTCTTGATGAAAGTATAAAGTGCATAGACAACACCTTTTATCACATCGACCAAAAACTATTTTACAGCCTAAAAGCTCAAATCAAGGCTTTTGGCTGAGTGGGTAAGGTAGCCCATCGAAACATAGTCAACGCCACAATCGGCATATTCTCTTACATTTTTAGGCGAAATATTGCCAGATGCTTCGAGTGGAAAGCGACCGTCATCAATTTTTATGGCTTAATGTATATTTTCAAAACTAAAATTATCAAGCATAATTCTAACAACTCCACCGATTTCGAGAGCTTCTCTTAATTCTGTCAAATTTCTAACTTCAATTTCTATTGGTAAATTTTTATTATTCATTTTAAGATATTCATGTGCTGCATTAAGTGCTTTTTTTATGCCTCCTGCATAATCTACATGGTTATTTTTTATCAAAATCATGTCAAATAAGCCAAAACGATGATGTACCCCGCCACCGATTTCTACGCCCCATTTTTCAATCATTCGGAAACATGGTGTTGTTTTTCGAGTATCCAAAACCTTTGTTTTTGTGCCTTCAAGTAATTTTATAACCTGATTTGTAGTGGTGGCAATTCCGCTCATGCGTTGCATACCATTGAGTACCAATCGCTCATCAGTCAAAATCGAACGGTCATGACCTTCTACATAAAAGGCAATCCATATTTTACTGGTTTTCCTTCTTTTATTAGAGCCTTGACAGTCAGGTATTTATCAATGATTTTGAAAATCATTTTTGCTAATTCAAACCCAGCCAAAATCCCTTCGTCTTTTACTAAAAGTTTGGCTTTCTCCATCGCATCAGCAGGAACTGTTGAGAGTGAAGTATGGTCGCCGTAGCCTACATCTTCAGCGAGGGCATTTTTTATAAATTTTGTGATTGCTCGTTTGTCTAATTTCATTTTTATGCTTATTTCTTATGGATTTGCCTTTAAATATCAGAAAGTTAAAATTCTACATTTAATATATTGTTTATTTTAATTCCTATTTGCCTTCTTAATGATAGAAAAATCACTCTAAGAAATTTAATAAAAAATCTTGACTTTATTAAAAACTTTATGTAAATAAATAAAATTTTGCAATTAAAGTATTTTAAAGGCACAATAATTGCATTCTATTTTAGGTTAATAACAAAATTTTATAGATTGATATGTTTTCAAATTTTACCATAGTTTTCACACTATTTTTACATGTTTTTTCTTATAGTTTTGCTCCAAGTCACAAACATTTAGCACAGAAATACAGTATTCATGGTATAGATCTTTCACACCATCAAAAAAATGTAGATTGGGGTCTTATTTCAGAGCAAGATGACTTTAAAGTAAGTTTTTGTTTTTTGAAAGCTACAGAAGGTGCTACATTTCAAGATACCAAATTTCAGAATTATTGGAAACAATGTAGGGATGCTGGTATTCCTAGAGGTGCATACCATTTTTACCATCCAAGCAAAACTGCTTCAGAACAAGCCAAAAACTTTATAAATTCAGTTCGCTTGGTGGATGGAGATTTAGCACCAGTTCTCGATTTTGAAAAAGACTCTCCTTCTGCTAACGTGAGCACAGTAAGAAAAAATCTTTTAAAATGGCTTCAAATAGTGGAAAGACATTATGGGATAAAACCCATCATTTATACCAACCTTTCCATTTATAATAAATACATAAAAGGCCATTTCAAGAACAACACACTTTGGTTGGCAGATTATAAATCTAATAACATTCATGATTCGGTAAAAAGCCCCAATTTAAAGTTTTGGCAATACACTGAAAAAGGTCGCTTAAGCGGTATCGCTGGCCACGTTGATATTAACGCATTTATGGGAGAAAAAACAGATTTTGAAAACTTAAAAATTGGCAATACAAATACCGAAATTGAAATTGAAATTGAATCTGTGAGTTATAGATAATTACTAAATTCTATTTTTCTTTGGAATCACATATTTACAAGCCGTCCAAATAGCATCAATTGCACATATTTTCACATCTACAAAACCATAGGCAATAGCTTTTGATTTAGCTGAGTGATAATCTATATCTGAAAATACTCCTGATGTTTTTTTTGGCCACGAAATCCAAATCATTCCATCTTGTTTCAATATTAATGCTATTTTTTTGAAGGCAATTTCAAGTAAGTCTAGCCTTGTTTCAAAAACATGAACAAAATCAACTTTTTCTCCTTCAAGCGCTTCCTCCACTTCAGGTATTTCAACAAGCAAATCAAAATAATTTTCAGGTATATTCTCTAAAGTTACCTTTTGCCCATCTTTCAAGCCTAACTTCTTAAAAAGTGGATTTGGCATTACTTCTTTTTAAAAACAATTTCCATTTTACATTCTCTAATTTGCCATTTCTTGAACTTCCATTTTCAACTAAAAGTTTAAAATGCCATTTTTCATTATCATTTTCAAAGGTAAGTTTCTGCTTTGGAATAGTATTCCCATTTAGATATATAAGGCTATTCAAATCAAAAGACACTTTTTCTGTTTCATTAATTATTAAAACTAATTTACTAGAATCTAAAGACCATGCAATTGCATCATTATCAATTTTTAAAAAATCTTTCCCCCTTTTTTTACTATCTGTATCAATAAGATAATCTGCTTTATCCAAATTGTATACTTCACATTCTTTGCAAGTAAAATAAAAATTCTTATGCGATTCATATTTACTTTCAAAATTAAGCAACTTAAAAATCAATTCACTTCTTTGATATTCAGAATTCTCCTGCTTTAATTGCTTAAACTGCTTCTCTGTCAAATATCCTTTAAGAGCATCTGGCTGTCTTTCAGACAAATACTCTAATGCTGCTTGAAACCTTTCTAGCTCTACTTTCTTCAATTCCATGTTACGGGGAAGACTAATTTTCCCATTTTTCAACAAATTTTTATTAACCAAAACACCAACCATCCTATTTGTTTGGTTTATTCTAGAACTCTGAAAAGCATTGAAAGGGCCATAAATTCCAACAAGTCCTACAATAATTAGAGAAAACGGTATTAATTTGATATTATCAACTTTTGAGATTGAAAAATACAAACTAATTCCTAAAAGCCATAAAGCAAGTAAAGCAACAAAATACCTAGGTTCAGTAATGCCATATTGCTTGATTCTTACATAAATTGCAACTAACATCAAAACAATTAAAGGGAGCAAAATCCAATAATACAAATTACCAAAGGAATGTATCCACTTATTATCTTTTTTTAAAGGATGAATTAGCAAAAATGCCAATATTCCAAAAATTGCACTTGCCAACACCATACTACTTACCCAGCCCTTTGGTAAAGTCCATTCAAAAATAATTTTAGATTCATAGGCAATTAAAATACTCAAATAAATAGCGACTAAAGGTAGAAGAACAAATTGGGTAAAGTATTTTAATCCAAGAGGATAATCTAAATCAATATCAATTTTTTTAAAGTCTGGAAGTTTAGATACAAAAATTAATGTGTTAAAAAATATATTTATTCCTCCAAATATATAAAAATACCAATCCTCCTTAATTTTAAGTTCAAATAAATTTTGGATTCCCAACAAAGCCAAAGATAAACCTACACTAAGGGTGCCACTATAAATAAAAGCTGTTAGAATATTTATAAAAAGTGTTTTGTTATAATGCCAAAAACTCGTTGTCTTGGAATCAAATAAGTAGGGAGAAACGGAGGCCAATAAATGAAAAGTCAACCCTAAAACAATAAATTTAATTAAGAAAGTTGTATCATTTAAAATATAATCCGCTTGGGGTGAACCATAAAAAAATAATACTAATAAGGCTATTACTACAATCCCTCTAATTAAAAATTTTGGCGTGAGTCTTCTTTCTTCGAAAACTTCAGTACTAAAAAAAAGAGGTAAAAAAAGGATACAAAGAATTCCAACTTTTGCAATTGTTTTATTATAGTCTGGTTGCGTTAACCCAACTATTATGCAACAAGATGCAACAAAACTACACAATAAAGTAAAAGGAAACCGCTTAAATGATTTTAAAAACTTTGAAAAAACCACATTAACGTTTTCAATTGAAAATAAATTAGTCATCATTTAGATTTATATAATTCAAATAAACCAATTTTTTTTTAAAATTAGAAATTAATATTTAACTTTATTCCGTTCAAAAATTTCAAATAGCTATTTATGAAAATCCTTAAAACTATTTTTCCGCTTTCTATTATTTTACTACTTAATGCATGCAAAACTACAAAAATAGCTATTCCTAGTCCAGTTTTTCCAATTCCTTCAGCAAATCAACTTGCTTGGCATGAACTCGAAACTTATGCATTCATACATTTCACAACTAATACTTTTACAGGAAAAGAGTGGGGCTTTGGAGATGAGAGCCCGAGTTTAGTTGACCCTAATGAAATGAATGTAGATCAATGGGTAAAAACAATAAAAGATGCTGGTTTAAAAGCAGTTATACTTACTTGCAAACATCATGATGGCTTTGTGCTTTGGCCAAGTAAATTCACTAACCATTCAATTGCCTCTAGCCCTTATAAAAATGGGAAAGGTGACATTGTAAAAGAAGTATCAGAAGCTTGTAAAAAATATAATTTAAAGTTTGGGATATATCTTTCTCCTTGGGATAGGAATAGGGCCGATTATGGTTCTGCTTCTTATTTAGAGTATTACCGAAGCCAGCTTAAAGAACTTTTTGCTGCCTACGGACCGATATTCGAAATGTGGTTTGATGGAGCAAACGGTGGAGATGGTTATTATGGCGGAAATATAGAAAAACGTAAAATAGATGGTAAATCCTATTATAATTGGCCAAAGACCATTTCAATGGTAAGAGATTTAGAGCCAAAAATACTATTTTTCTCTGACGCTGGTCCAGACATCCGTTGGGTGGGCAATGAAAAAGGTCTTGCAGGCCGCACAAACTGGAATTCTATAAATAAAGATACTTTATTTGCAGGTAAGGCTAGTATTGAGGAACTATTGAACTCCGGTAACGAATATGGCAAAGATTGGATACCAGCCGAAGTAGATGTGAGCATAAGACCAGGATGGTTTTATCATAAAGAAGAAGATAATAAAGTAAAATCAGCGGAAAAGCTTTTTGAAATATATTTAACTTCAGTTGGAAGAGGCTCGAACTTGTTACTTAATATTCCACCCGATAGAAGGGGCCTCATACATGAAAACGATGTAAAATCGCTTCTAGATTGGAGAAAAATGTTGGAGGATAAATTTAAGAAAAATTTAGCCCTTGATGCCAAAGTTGACGTTTCTTCTAATTTTAATAAAAATCTAAAGAGTCAAAATATCATAGATGGAAATACAAAAACTTTTTGGGCATCTTCAATAAAAGATAAAAATGCTACAATAGAACTAGATTTAAAAAAAGTACAAACTATTAATTTTATTGAAATTCAGGAGTTTATAGCATTAGGTCAAAGAGTACAATCTTTTACCATAGAAGTTTGGAAAGATGAAAATTGGATGGAGATAGCTTCGGAGACAACAATTGGTTATAAGCGAATACTAAAAATTAATCCTTTGAATACTCAAAAAATCAGAATAAAAATTAAAGAAACCAAAGCAGAAGTAGTAATAAGTGAAGTCAAAGTTTGGTGAAAATATAATAGCCATTAAACACATAAATTTTAATGGTTATTCATTTTCAATAATTATATAGGAACAATCCTCTCCAAATTTATTTCAGTGTTCTGCCTAATAATTAAAGGTACTTTTTCCACCTTAACATTACTAGCATCTAAGCCAAACCACTTATGCTCTGGAGTAGTAAATTGTTTTATAAAGAAATACGTTTCCATTATTAACTTTTCAAAGAAAGGCAATTTGTTATCAAAAGAAAGATATTTTTCTAAAACTACAAATCTAAAATCTCCTGTAACGTTTTGCTTACTTAAAGATTCGTACCGGCTGGAAATATCTACTTCTCCGGTTTTAACTAAATCTTCCACCACTTTTTTAAAATACAAGTTAATTTTTTGTTCTACCCTAAAACCTAGTTTAAAATTAACTTTAATTATGTCGTCTTTAGCGATAACGTCTACCCTATATTTGCTTGTGTAAGGTTCATCGGTGGTTTCTACATGCACAAACCAAAAAATATCTGCTCGTTTAGGTCTTTTCTCCAAAATTGAGTACATAACCTTAGATTCGATCTCGGTAACTCTATTTGCATTTGTCATAAAAATTAAGTGGGTAGCGTATTTTGGAATAGTTTTATCTTCACTTAATTCTTTTAGCCCTGGAATAAATTTTTCAAGCTTTACATACTCCGTCAATCGATTCTTAATTTTATTTGCAAAATACCAAACTATCATGATACCAGCTATGCATATAGCTATCAATAAAGACACCCAGCCTCCATGTGTAAACTTTAATAAGTTAGCTGCCAAAAAACTTAATTCAATGGTTAAATAAACGATAAGAAATAACGCAACCCATATTTTATTATATTTATGTGAGTAAAGATAAAATACAGCAAGTATAGTGGTCATCATCATAGTAAGCGTAATTGCCAAACCATAGGCCGCTTCCATATTAGTTGATTTTTTAAAATACAATACGATACCTATACAGC
The DNA here is from genome assembly GCA_031420365.1 of Cytophagaceae bacterium. Lineage (GTDB taxonomy): Bacteria > Bacteroidota > Bacteroidia > Cytophagales > Spirosomataceae > Leadbetterella. The sequence continues at coordinate 10,280 of JANOMP010000078.1, read as the reverse complement.
CTGCTAAAAGAAACCAATTTATAGAAGGAATGTAAAGCTGTCCTTTTTTATCAGAAGGATAATTTAATCTAACTTTTGGCCAAAAAGAGAGCCTAATTCCTTCTGAAATAAGTGTGTAAGATCCCGTAATTAATGCTTGACTTGCAATAATGGCAGCTGCTGTAGCAATAATAATGGAGGGCAACAAAAACCAATCTGGCACAATCTCATAAAACGGTTTTCTAAGTCCTAAATAGGTGCCATGTTGAGAAATAGCCCAGGCACCTTGCCCGAAATAATTGAGTAAAAGTGTAATTTTTACAAAAATCCAACTTACCCTAATATTATTACGACCACAATGCCCAAGGTCAGAATATAAAGCCTCCGCCCCTGTGGTACATAAAAATACTGCCCCCAATAACCAAAAACCTTCTTTGTGAACAAAGAGAAGCTGATAAGCATAATATGGGTTAATAGCTTTAAAAATGGATGGATTATGCATTACCTGAGCAAATCCTAGAACTGCCAACATACTAAACCAAACTACCATAATCGGCCCGAAAGCCTTACCAACAACGTTTGTGCCAAGTGATTGGATAAAAAACAATACCACTAGAATTGATATTACAATAGGAATAGTCTGAATATCAGGATATTTTATTTGAAGACCCTCAACTGCTGAAGAAACGGAAATAGGTGGAGTAATAATTCCGTCCGCCAACAAAGCAGCTCCACCAATAATGGCAGGTACCGTAAGCCATTTGGCATGGCGACGAACCAAGGCATATAAGGCAAAAATCCCTCCCTCTCCGCGATTGTCAGCCCGCAGAATTAAAATCACATACTTTAAGGTAGTTTGCAATGTTAATGTCCAAAAAATTAATGATAATGAACCAAACACGAGCTCTTCATCAATTATCTCTTTACCAATTACTGCCTGCATTACATATAGAGGAGAGGTGCCAATATCTCCAAAAATAATTCCAAGTGTAATTAATAACCCCCCAAGACTCAAATTATTTGTATTGTGATTTTCTTTAAACATTTGGCTTATTTAAAAGATTTTGCAAACTTACAGTAATTTTTATTTAGTACTTATTAATTAAACTAATATTTTCAATCTTAGTATTTAATTACTGTTTTTGGTGAAATAACTTAACACAAAAAAAGGAAAACCAAGGTCTTCCTTTTTAAAATTTTTATATTATTTCATATTAATCTTTATCCATATGGTTTAAGTTACTTTTTCTTTGACCATATAAAAAGAAAACCAAAAGCCCTATTACTAACCATCCAATTGCCAATTTCTGAGCCAATCCATTCAGAAGAGCAATAAGACCTACATTGGTAATAATACCTAAAGGTGCAATAAGTTTCAACATTGGAGTTTTAAAAGGCCTATCTCTGCTTGGGTCTTTAATCCTTAAGATTAAAACTGCCAAACAAACCATTGCAAATGCAAATAAGGTACCAAAACTTGTCATGTCGCTAAGTACGCTTATTGGTGTAAATGATGCAACCAAAGAAACAACTAAACCTACTAGTATTGTGCTTTTCCATGGCGTGTGGAAATTAGGATGTATTTGTTTAAAAAAATTAGGTAATAAACCATCTTTAGCCATCCCTAAAAATACTCTTGTTTGACCTAACATCATAACTAACATTACTGAAACCAATCCTGTAGTTGCTGCTGCAGTGATGATTAAGACTGCCCAAGGTTTGCCCACATGGTCAAATGCAAAAGCAACTGGGGCTTTCAAAGCCTCACCAGTAATTTCCTTATAATTTATCATACCGGTAAGTACCAACGAAACCATTATGTATAATACTGTACAGATCAAAAGTGAAGTAATAATAGCAAAAGGAACGTCTTTCTTTGGGTTTATGGCCTCTCCAGCTGAAGTAGAAACGACATCAAATCCAATATAGGCAAAAAATATGGCCGCAGCACCACTTAGTATTCCCCTAATTCCGTATGCTTCTGCTGAAGTTCCGTCTTGATGTTTTACTATTTCCGGCTCTGGTATAAATGGATGCCAATTGTCAACATTAATATAAAATGCCCCAGCAATAATAACGAAAAGTATCGCAGCTAATTTAAGTACAACTATTAAATTATTCGTATTTCTTGCTTCTTTTATTCCTTTTACCAAAATCCAAGTAACCACCCAAGTTATTAAAAATGCTGGCAAATTAAACGCAAAAGAGGATGGTTCCAAGTTATTATTTGCAGCATAGCTTGCTGCTGAAAAAGGATCATTTCTAAGGTAATAGGGGATTTCTATTCCAAACAAATTAATGAGCTTGTTAAAATACCCCGACCAACTAACGGCTACAGTCATAGCACCCATAGCATATTCTAAAATAAGTCCCCAACCAATTATCCAAGCAAAAAGCTCTCCAATAGTTCCATAAGCATAAGCATACGCTGAGCCTTCAACTGGAAGCATACCAGCAAACTCTGAATAGCAAAGAGCCGCAAAAACACATGCAATACCAGCAACTATAAATGACAGCGCCAAAGCCGGTCCTGCATGATAATGAGCGGCAGTGCCAGTTAATACAAATATTCCACCTCCAATAATCCCTCCAATTCCAATTGCGGTCAAACTCCATTTGCCCATGACACGTTTCAATTGGTTGTTCTTTATATCGGCCTCGTATGCCGACATAGGTTTTTTTCTCCAAATACTTTTTTCCACTTTTAAAATATAGATTAGGTTTAAAAAATCGATTGCAAGATATATTAAAAATAGTTTGATTTGCAACTATCCATTTAAAAAAAGCAACTAACAGTAAATTTTCCAATTAAATTTCTAAAATTTTTAATCCACAACAAGTTGATACTATCACATACCGTTTTTTAATTAGTATATATGAATTGATGAACAATTAAAATAAGCAGTAATATCAAAAAATAAAACCTAAAGTACTTCTATTGTATTTCTAGATACATTATCCTTCAATTTTTTCGGTAAACTAGCCATTATCTCTTTTTTAATAGCATCTATAATCGCCTTTCGTTTATATGATTTTTCAGTGACAATACTTATTTCTCTCATGGGCTTTTCAGCTGAAAATCGCCTTACTTTTCCCAATTTCTCCTCATCCCAATCTTGTATTGCTAGCTCTGGCAATAGCGTCATACCACCATAATTATCTGCCAATTTAATTACCGTTTCTAAGCTGCCAGTTTTTAACTTTAATGGGGAATTTTTATTCTGCTTTTGTTTTAATTCACAAAAGTTTTCAATTTGATTTCGCAAACAATGACCCTCTTCTAAAAGCCAAAGTTGATTTAAATCTATTTCTCTACTAAGCAGATAATTTTTGTTAAATAACAAATTTTCAGGAGATATATAAGCTACTAGTTCTTCAAAGTAAAGTTTATGCTCAAAGAGGTCATTCTGATATAATGGAGTAGCCAGTATCCCCATATCTAGTGTGCCATTACGAAGCTTTTCTTCAATATTTAAAGTTGTAAGCTCTTCAATTTCTAATCTTAAATTTGAATATTTCTGTTCAAAATTTTTGATAAAAAGAGGCAACAAATAAGGGGAAACTGTTGGAATTATTCCAAGCCTTACGGTGCCAATTATTTCATCTTTGTATTCAGAAATAATTTCAAATACTTGATTATACTCTTTAAAAATAAATTTAGCTTGATTAATTATTGCTTTTCCAATGCTTGTAACTTTTAAAGGAGACGAACTTCTGTCAAATAATTCCACCCCTAGCATATCTTCTAATTTCTTAACTTGCATACTAATCGCTGGCTGAGAAATATTGCAAGAATTTGCAGCATCTACAAAACTTAGATGTTTTTCAATTGCCAAAATATATTGTAATTGAGTAATTGTCATACATTATAATCAAAACTTATATACAAATAAAATATATTGATTTGTCTTATGCTAATATTGTACTCATATTTGTAATTCCTTTTAAAAAATCTATTAAATGTCATTTTATAATGAAAAATAAAAGCATAACTTTAGATTATCCTAAAAACAAAAAAATATTAATTAATAAACAATAATGGAAAATAATTCAACTCCTAATGGAGAAGCGAAATGCCCTTTTAACCATGGTGCTGTAAAGCAAAGTGCGGGCGGAGGAACAAGAAACCACAATTGGTGGCCTAATCAATTAAATTTGAGCATTCTACGTCAGCATTCGTCAGTTTCAAATCCGATGGATTCAGACTTTAATTATGCCAAAGAATTCAAATCTTTGGATTTGGCAGCTTTAAAACAAGAAATTAACGAGATGATGACAACTTCTCAGGATTGGTGGCCAGCAGATTATGGACACTACGGCCCATTCTTTATTCGTATGGCTTGGCATAGTGCAGGTACCTATAGAATAGCGGACGGACGAGGTGGTGCAGGTGCAGGAACTTTGCGTTTTGCACCTTTAAACAGTTGGCCAGATAATGGCAACTTAGATAAAGCTCGATTGCTTCTGTGGCCAATAAAACAAAAATACGGTAAGAAAATATCTTGGGCTGACTTAATGATTTTAACGGGAAACTGTGCTTTAGAATCTATGGGCCTTAAAACTTTCGGTTTTGGTGGTGGACGTGAAGATGTTTGGGAACCCGAAGAAGATATCTATTGGGGCCAAGAAGGTGAATGGTTAGCTGATAAAAGATATTCCGGAGATAGAGAACTCGAAAGCCCTCTGGCCGCAGTTCAAATGGGACTAATTTATGTAAATCCTGAAGGACCAAACGGTAATCCAGACCCATTAAAATCCGCTCGGGACATACGAGAAACATTTGGTCGCATGGCTATGAACGACGAAGAAACAGTTGCTCTGATAGCAGGCGGGCATACTTTTGGAAAAGCGCATGGTGCAGCAGACCCTGGTAAATATGTTGGCGTAGAGCCTGCTGCCGCTGGTATTGAATACCAAAGTCAAGGATGGATTAATAGCTTCGGAACAGGAAATGGAGAACATACCATAACAAGCGGTCTTGAAGGTGCATGGACCACTAATCCAATCAAATGGGATAATAATTTTTTCGAAAATTTATTTGGATTTGATTGGGAACTAAGCAAAAGCCCAGCAGGAGCACAGCAATGGATACCTAAAACTGGTGCTGGAACTAATTCTGTTCCAGATGCACACAATTCATCAAAGCGTCATGTGCCCATCATGTTTACTTCAGACCTTGCACTGAAAATCGATCCGGCTTATGAAAAGATTTCAAGACGTTTCTTTGAAAATCCTGATGAATTAGCAGATGCTTTTGCAAGAGCTTGGTTTAAACTTACACACCGAGATATGGGACCTATAAGTCGTTATTTAGGGCCAGAAGTTCCTACAGAAGAACTAATTTGGCAAGACCCAATTCCTGCTGCACTTTACGCATTAATTGATGATTCTGACATTGCTATTTTGAAAGAAAAAATTGGAAATTCAGGACTATCGGTTTCAGAATTAGTATCTACAGCCTGGGCCTCCGCTTCAACTTTCCGAGGTTCTGACAAGCGTGGCGGTGCAAATGGTGGACGCATTCGCCTTTCTCCACAGAAGTTCTGGGCAGTCAATAATCCGGTTCAATTGGATAAAGTTATCTCCAAATTAGAAACAATAAAAAATGACTTTAGTTCTTCTGCTTCAAATGGCAAAGGTATTTCCATTGCAGATTTAATTGTTCTTGGGGGTGGTGTTGGTATTGAACAAGCAGCTAAAAACGCAGGTCAACAAATTAGCGTTCCTTTCACACCGGGACGTACAGATGCATCAATAGAACAAACAGATGTGGAATCTTTTAGCATTTTGGAGCCAATTGCTGATGGCTTCAGAAACCATCAAAAAGGTCATTACACCACCTCAGCAGAAGAAATGTTAGTAGACAAAGCTCAATTATTGACCCTTACTCCCCCAGAAATGACGGTATTGATTGGAGGATTGCGTGTTTTAAATACCAATTTTGATAAATCAAAACATGGAGTTTTCACAAATACTCCAGAAACTTTAACAAATGATTACTTTGTAAATCTATTGGACTTAAATACCTCATGGAAATCTACTTCTACTCACCAAGATACTTTTGAAGGATGTAACCGTACAACTTCCGAATTAAAGTGGACTGGAACTAGGGTTGATTTGATATTCGGCTCTAATTCAGAATTACGTGCTTTGGCTGAGGTTTATGGCTGTAGCGATTCTCAAACAAAATTCGTTAAAGACTTTGTATCAGCATGGACAAAGGTCATGAATCTAGATAGGTTTGATTTGGCGTAAAAATAGTTTAATAGCAATAGAGGCAGCTTTAAATTAGGCTGCCTCTATTTTTATGTTTAGTATTCAACTAATTTTAATTTATTGGTTTGTATGAAAACCTACATTCCTCAAAACATTGAGGATTTATGTTTATGGTATTGTTATTAGATATTCCGGGTTAAAGTGAGCCACCTATTCCGGGCGAAAGTGAGCCACTTGGTGTTTGATTTGACTACTACCTTGGTATAAAAAATACCATCAATCAGGCAAAACCTTAACCATAATATCTTTAATATAAACTTTGCTCTTAGGGTCATGAGCTTGCAAAGCAAAAGTACCGCTACTTATTTTTCTTCCTTTAGTACTATCAATATTATCGGGCTCGGTGTAATCCACAACTACTTTATCATCAATTTTAATAATAATACGTTTGCCTTTCACCGTAATTTGTTCGGTGTACCAAACATCATCTTTCACATAAACTTCTTTTACATCATCCACTCCATATAAACTTCCAGTACGTCTCCAATCTGTATGCGAGTTGTTTACTTGTACTTCATACCCTTTTGAGGGCCAACTCTTTTCTTGAAATTGAGTATGAAAATATAACCCAGAGTTTGATCCTTGGGTAGTCATTATTTTGGCTTTAAATTCAAAATTTTTGAAATTATGATCTTCAAATTTTCCATCATAAAACAAATGACCGACTGGGCCATTTACAACTATTGCTCCATCCTCCACTTTAAAAGAGCTTGCGTTTTCTCCTACTTTCCAACCAGTTAAAGTTTTTCCATCAAAAATTGAAACCCATTTTGGTTTTTTAGAAATAAACGCAAAATTTATAGAGAGAATTAAAGTCAAAGCAAAAAGGTAAATTAATTTTTTCATGATTTTTAAACTATAAAAGGTTGAAATTGAAAAGCAAATTAAGAAAATGTTTCAATAATTGTTCAAGAAAGCTAAAATTATTTTATTCCTTTTTATATATTTCTTCCCATGAAGGAGGCCTTACATTTAATAAATGTTGCACAAAATAATCTTTTCTTTTACGTTCACCAAACTCACCACCATCAGAATGACCCATACCTGGCACTACAATTAATTCAAAATTTTTATTGTGTTTTATCAATGCATTTGCAAATTGCATAGTTGAAGCTGGGTCAACATTACTATCTATTTCGCCTACAATTAGCATTAAATTTCCTTTCAGCTGGCTAGCATTTGAAATATTAGAACTAGCCTCATATTGAGGTCCAACCGGATAGCCCATCCATTGTTCATTCCACCAAATTTTGTCCATTCGGTTGTCATGACAACCACAAGATGCAACTGCTACATGATAAAAATCTGAATTAAAAACCAAAGCTGCACCTGCATTTTGACCACCAGCAGATGTTCCATGAATTCCAACCTTGTTAATGTTTAAATAGTCATATTTTGCTGCTGCTGCTTTTATCCAAAGCTTTCTATCGGGAAACCCGCCATCTTTTAAGTTTTTCCAACAAACATCATGAAATGCCTTTGAACGATTTGATGTTCCCATTCCATCTATTTGCACTACAACAAATCCTAATTCTGCTATGGAAGACATTCCGCGAAATATAGATTGAAAACTTTTTGGAACAAACGAATCTTGAGGGCCAGCATAAATATATTCAATTACTGGGTAGTTTCGTTTAGGGTTGAAAGTAGATGGACGAACTATTATTCCCCAAATATCTGTTTTGGCATCTCTTCCTTTGGTAGTAAAAACTTCAGGAGAAATCCATCCAGCCTTCAATAATTCAGATATATCGGCTTGCTGTATGGTCATTATCGTTTTTTGGTCATTTGTATTTTTTAAAAGCGTAATCGATGGTAAGTCTACTCTTGAATATTGATCAACATAAAATTTATAATCAGAAGAAAAAGTCACTTTATGATTTCCGTTTTCGGTTGTTAATCGTTTTAAATTCTTACCGTCAAAATCTATCCTACAAAAATGAAGCAAATACGGATCTTGGTATTCATCCATTCCACTGGCTGAAAAATAAATCTGCCTCTTTATTTCATCTACTTTTATTACTTTTCTTATGGGCCAATTTCCTTTAGTAATTTGATTCTTAACTTTTCCAGTTGAAGCATCGTACAAATACAAATGATTATAGCCATCACGCTCTGAAGCCCAAATTATCTCTTTTGATTTTTTTGTGTCAAACCTGAATTTTTTGCCGCTATATTCTACAAATGTGGGACTATCCTCCTCAACCAAGACCTTCACTTTACCATCGTTAGCATTAACTTCTAAAATTCGATAAACTTGATGTCCTCTTTGATTGAATTCAAAAGTAAATCCACTGTTATCCTGTTTCCATTCAAAACGGAAGAGTCCATATTGACTCTCAAATAATTTCGTAGAAACTTCAATATGTGTTTTTGCTACAATGGTAAACAACTGCGGGCTTTTAAAAGATACTTGATCTCCTGGTTTTAGATAATCACGGGTATGCAATTTCGGTTGAAATTGTTCTGAAGGGCTTGACTCTACAAAATAAACTTTATGCTCTTGTGCACCTCTTACTTTATAGGCCATAACCTGCTTACTATTTGGTGACCAATTCATATAAGAAGAATAGAAAAAACCCTTTGATCCGTCATAGCTTAGTTGAGTTTGTTCTTTTGTTTTTTTATTTATTATAAACAAATTATAGTCTTTAATAAAAGAAGTATATAATGAATCTGGGGAATAAACTGGTTTATTTCCTAGCTCATCAAAAGGTTTTCCCCAATCTTCATCTCTGACAAATGGCTTTATGTAGTCTGATTTTAACTTGTTTAATTTATAGCTTTTTAAATCACAAGAAATTTTTAAAGTATCTATAGTAAAAATTAAAAAAGAGTCTTTTTTGAATTCTAAATTTTCAATAGGAAGTTGTTTTGGTTTAATTTCTTTCCCTAAAAGAAGAGATAAAGAAACCGCCATTCGATTTGGATCGAAAGCGAAATCTTGTTTTTTTTGAATTGCATCTACCAAAATAAATTCTTTGCCCTCTTTGCTAATATTTATGTACCAAAATTTGGTACTATCCACCCATTTAAATTCATTAGGAGAATTATAAACCTTGCCTTTGAAAATAGAATCTACTGCAATTGCTTTCTTATATTCCATTAAAGTGCCTTGACCAAAGGAGGAAATTGATAAAACAAAAAATGCAAAAGCGGCAAAAAATCTACAATAATTGGTCTTCATTTCTAAATATATGGTTATTGAACAATACTTTAGGATTGTACTAATTTAAAGATAAGGATATTCTAACAATTTTACGTGAATTTAGCCTTTATTTATCAAAAATTTTGAACCTACCGATAACGAAATTAAGTAGGCATAAAATATACTAACTAAATGCAGAATATTAATTGTGATTTTTAAAAGGTAAGCAATTTTTTGAGCGTTGATATTTAATATTTCTTTTTTTACAGATCGAATTTTTCTTAATAAGGCCTTTTTACTTTAGATTGATCTAAAATAATGTCTTTCTAATGTTTAAATAGCCTAGGTTCAAATTAAAGTAAAAGCAAAAATTGCTAAAACTAAGATTTTCTTATTTCTTTTTGAATTGTTCATTTGTTAGTTTCCTTATTCAAAACTACTGGCATCCGACTAAATTTCAAATGGTACAAAAAACCTTATTAAATGACTTTTCAATCGGGTCGCCGAATCGGGACTATTTTTTAGATTTTCAAAAAAGACACCCTAATTTTTATACTTTGTGTGTCCTGCGGACGGCCTTGCTTTTTTTCGAAAAAAAGCCGAACGGTCTGACCCAAGCCAAAAAACATTCTCAAATCGGTACGCCGAATCGAATAAACCTAAAGGGCGTTCCCCTTTAAAATTTGATAATTAGCTATTTCTACTTTGACAAACTTAAAATAGTTATAAAAAATATTAATTAAAAATATGTAAATCAAGTATTTGATTTGTAAATATCACGGAAAATTAGTATATTTACGTATGTAAACAACCAACAAAATCCTTCGGGTAAAATAAGCGATTTTTCCTTGATTCAACAAAGATTCAATCGGTTTTT
>JANOMP010000077.1:0-2747 GCA_031420365.1 Cytophagaceae bacterium | reverse complement strand
TCTTCACCTCTTTGAACTGAATTTTCTATATACTTTTCAAACTTAACTTGTAAAGGAGTATTTTGTAATACTGAAATTGCAATAGGCTCTTCTTTAAAATTATTTAGATTAGTTAAGCTTACAGTATGCCAATTTCCAGTTCTAAGATGATTTTTCACTTCTTTAGGTGTAATAAAAATAGTTTCAGTTGTAGAGTCTCCATTCCAATATATTTTAGTGGTAGAGAAAATATATTGTTTCTCTTTCTCAACTATTCTGGTACTGATAACTTGAATAATCCTAGAAGGTTGCATAATAGTTTTAGGCAAAATTAGAAGTTCTTATTGCAAGTTGTAGCTGATATTTTTAGCTATAAGAAAGGGCTTGCTAATCTACACAGGCTGAATTGGAAAATAATATTCTAAAATGATAAAATCTCTTTCTAGCTTTATATATTAGATTTTATAAAATAATGTAATAATTGTATCTAATATGTAACTATTCTTCAATCAAAAACAATAGCTCTTTTTGTATTCTTAGATATATGTAAAAGTATAAACTAAAGGAATTTGCTATGATATCATGTATCATTTTACTAGGGTTTTGATAATTGATACTTATAACAACCTTAAAATAAATTAATTAGAAAAGAAAAACAAAACCTAGAAATAATAATTACATTTGATTTAAAGCGATAAACATAAATCAAAATGAAAAACATTATCTACTTCCTTTTTTTATTTTCTTCTACCCTTTCTTATTCTCAGATATCTACTATTTCTGCTACAGATGGTTCAATTCTGATAACACCTAGAGGCTTACTTGGAAAAACAAATTCTAGTAATACAAGCAATGTAGCACTGGGGACTGATGCCTTGAGAAATAATACGACAGGCAGTGCTAATACTGCAAATGGAGCTAGTTCACTCAACGCAAACACAACAGGGTTTAACAATACTGCAAATGGGGCTAATTCACTCTACGCAAATACAACAGGCTATTGGAACACTGCAAATGGAGTTTATTCACTCAACGCAAATACAACAGGCCATAGCAATATTGCAATTGGGGCTTTTTCACTCTACTCAAATACATCAGGTAATCGCAATATTGCAAATGGGTCTAATTCACTATACTCAAATACAACAGGTTCAAACAATACTGCAAATGGGGGTGGATCACTGAGCTCAAATACAACAGGAAATGAAAATACCGCAAATGGGTATTTATCACTCCGCTATAATACAACAGGCAATGGCAATACTGCAAATGGGGTTAGTTCACTAAACGCAAATACAACAGGCTATAACAATACTGCAAATGGGGCTAGTTCACTCTACGCAAATACAACAGGTATTGAAAATACTGCAAATGGGTCTTTATCACTTCGCTTTAATACAACAGGCGTTTACAATACTGCAAATGGGGCTTATTCACTCAACGCAAATACAACAGGAAATCTAAATACTGCAAATGGTTTTAATTCACTCTACACAAATACAATAGGCTATAACAATACTGCAAATGGGTCTAATTCACTCCGCTATAATACAACAGGCTATAACAATACTGCAAATGGGTCTAATTCACTCAACGCAAATACAACAGGAAATCTAAATACTGCAAATGGTTTTAATTCACTCTACACAAATACAACAGGCTATCACAATACTGCAAATGGGGCTTATTCACTCAACGCAAATACAACAGGTTCAAATAATACTGCAAATGGGTTTGCTTCACTCAACTTAAACACAACAGGCTATTGGAATACTGCAAATGGGGCTTATTCACTCTACGCAAATACAACAGGTGAACAAAATACTGCAAATGGGGCTAATTCACTCAACGCAAACACAACAGGCTATAACAATACTGCAAATGGGAGTGAATCACTATTCTCAAATACAACAGGAATTCACAATACTGCAAATGGGTTTGCTTCACTCCACTCAAATACAACAGGTTCAAACAATACTGCAAATGGGTTTGCTTCACTCTTATTAAACACAACAGGTTCAAACAATTCTGCAAATGGATACCAATCACTCAACGCAAATACAACAGGTTCTAGAAATACCGCAATTGGTTATTTAGCAGAAGTTTCTGTAGGCAATTTAACAAATGCCACTGCAATAGGTGCAAATGCAACCGTTAATGCAAGTAATAAAGTAAGAATTGGAAATCCCTCAGTAACAGTTATAGAAGGTCAGGTAGCATGGAGTTTTCCATCTGATAGAAGACTAAAAGAAAATATCCAAGTCAATAATTATTTAGGTTTAAATTTTATAAATAAGCTACAGCCAGTTAGTTATAACTATATTTCAGATAACACAAAAGTAAAGCATGATGGCTTCATAGCCCAAGACATAGAAACCATTCTAAAAGAACTTAATCTACATTTTAGTGGCTTAAAAAAGTCAAGTGATGGTATGTATTCCCTTGCCTATTCTGATTTTGTGATGCCATTGGTAAATGCAATAAAGGAACAGCAAAGTATAATTTCAGATTTGATTAATAAAACAGCAGAATTAGTTAACAAGAATGATACCTATGAAAGCCAAATTCAAAAGTTATCAAGTAAGAATGATAGCTATGAAAGCCAAATTCAAAAACTATCAAGCAAACTAGAAGAAATAGAAAAAAGGTATCCTGTAGGGAATTAGTGTTTTGGGAGTTTTAATTGCAGAACATTTAAAAAGAAAATCAAGAGTTTTCTAAATCTACTTTTATTAAGGAGAATACTAGAATTGACCAAAAGAAATTAT
>JANOMP010000076.1:0-10508 GCA_031420365.1 Cytophagaceae bacterium | reverse complement strand
TTTTAAGGCCTTCAGGAGTGCCTTATTTGTAGTAAACGCTTGCCTTCTGAGTATTGGGTATTGGCTTAATTATTAGGCAAATAACAATATAAATTAGGGTCTTAATTTGTGCTTTTTGTGAAACCTTTGTGAAACTTTGTGAATAGCTATTACACAAAGTTTCACAAAGAAAAAACGCACAAAGTTTCACAAAGTGCTATCATGTATTTTGATATAATTGCGTATTAATTCAGTTAAAAGAATAATCCTTAGATTAAATTATGTGTTTTAAACTACTATTATAGTGGAAAAGTTTTCCTTCACCACCTAAGCCCTAAAACCTTACCACCATTCACTCCAAAGAATACTTTATTATCCAAAACTACAGAACTTCTCACATCTCCCCAAAGTTTTAAGCCAGAGACTGTTTGAGGTATGTAGGCAAAATCACCCTTTCCATTTCCTTTCAGAAGTATTCCAAAGTTGGAATCTAATTTTCCCAAACGAATTTTAGCATAGCTGTTATTGCCACTCAAAATCACGTCTTTATTGCCATCTTTGTTGTAATCTATGACAGAAATGGCATTGACTGAGGAGAATTGAGCCTGAATGGGCAATTTAGCTATTATATATTTGTTTTCTTTTGTACTTAAAAATAACGATGTTTCCATGTGCGTAGCTATTAAATGCTGAGCATCGTCCAATTCATTATTTTTAAAAATATCTTTAAGTAGTACATTAGAAAAGCTTTCATACGAAGTAAAATTTGGTTTTAGGAATGGAAGCTGGTTAAGTAGCTCGTCTCGAGTTAAGAATGGATAACTTTTACCCAGAATATAATAACACAAAATAGGGTCAATGGAGCCGTTTTTGTCAAAATCTTTGGCGAACATTTCCACAGGTTGGTCTTTTGAAGCTCCAAACTGCGTGTTTAGGCCCATGTTTCCTATTAAAATATCAGGTTTTTGGTCGTTGTTGAAATCGGCAACGGCTATTTTGTTCCACCAGCCAGCATATTTTTGATCGAAAAAATTCTTGGTGGTATTTTCAAAAGTTTTGCCTTTTAGTTGTAAAACGGTAAGTGGTACAAACTCACCTACGATAAGGAGTTCATTAGTTTTGTCAGCGTTCAAGTCAGCCCAAACAGCAGCTGTTACCATACCGATGTTGGCAAGTTCAGGGCAGAGAGATTTGGTTTGGTTTGTAAAACCTCCTTTTTTGTTGTTAATGAGCAAATAGCTACCCGGACTTTGTGGGTATTTGCCTGGTGTAAAGCGTGTTCCGATAAACAAATCCATAAAGCCATCTTTGTTGATGTCATTCACTTTTATACAAGATTTGCTACCCGCCAGTTTCGGAAAAGCAGATCGAGTGAACATGTTATTTCCTTGATTAATGTATAATCTGTCCTGTAGTAAACTATCGTTTTCGGCCAATTGATGATAACCACCGCTAATAATCAGAATATCGTTTTTCTGGTCATTGTTCGTGTCAAAAATCAGGATATCTTCATCAATGAAGGCTTTATCCCTTTCAAATAACGAAATGTTTTGTTTCTGGAATTTTCCTCCTTTTTGCTGAAAATAGATGACGGTTGCTTGATTTTTTCCTCCACCGATGGCTATGTCCTCCAAACCGTCGGCATTCAAATCGCCTTTGGTCATGCAAGGGCCAGTGTATGAAAGTTGACTTGGTAAAAGTAACTGACGCTCAAAGTCATTCACGTTTTCAATCTGATGTAAGAAGTCAATGCCTGAGTCTTCGTCCTTAAAAATAGGATTCGGAGTTTTTCCAAATTTGTTTATTTTGAGTTTAGCATCACTCTCGTTCAAACTAAGCATTTGGTTAGCTTTGGTTTTGCCAAATTTTTGTGAGAAACCGCTGTTCCAAGTCACTATGATAGAATCCACCTCAGTAGTTTTTCCTAAACCAAAATGTAAGGTAGGGGATATAGAAGATAAATACCCACGACTTAAATATTGCTCGCTTTGATATATTTTTCCCTGTTCGAAAATCTTTACTGTGGCACCTATTCCCAAAGTATTTTGCTGACTTCCTTTAAGGTTTATTTTAAGGTAGCTAGCATTTTTATTGGTTTCGTTTTGATACAAAAAAACTGGTTGATTGATGTTGTTTACTAGTAAATCTAAATCTCCGTCATTATCAAAATCAGCATATACAGTTCCATTGGAATTAGAGGGACGTTCCAATCCCCAGTTTTTGGTTTGGTTTTTAAAAGTTAAATCGCCTTCGTTTCTAAAAATATAATTGGACACATTGGAAGCTGGCATTTGTTTAATTATTTCCAACACATCTTCTCTTTGTAAGCGACCTTTTTGAGCCACGTAATTTTCCATATATTTAATAAAATCGAGGTTTGTGTAATCTCGTAAATAGCCGTTACTTACAAATAAATCTTTCCAGCCATCGTTGTCAAAATCTGCTAGCAGAGCAGACCAAGACCAATCAGTGTTTGATACCGCCGCTAATTGGCCAATTTCAGAAAAAGTGCCGTTTCCATTATTTAGTTGTAGCATATTTCTCATATATTGATAATGAAATCCACTACGTACATTTTGCTCAAATTTTGCAAAATTGTCGGGAGTTAAAAGTAATTTTTGACGAGCATTGTCCTCAGGAAGCATATCGAGCGTATATACATCGTTAAATCCGTCGTTATTTATGTCTGCAATATCATTTCCCATCGAAAACTGGCTGGTATGTCCCATTGAGTTAGCTAGTTGGTTGGTAAATGTTCCATTTTTATTATTTATGTAAAGAAAGTCGGGAATGGAATAATCGTTGGAAACATAAAAATCTGGCCAGCCGTCGTTATTGAGGTCTGAAATACCAAGTCCGAGTCCATAGCTGAGTTCTGAACCATTTATTTTGGCCTGGATAGTTTGATCTTGAAATTTGCCTTTGTTATTTTTATAAAGTCTTAAGCCTTTTTCTGGGCTATCGATTTTTAACATTTCCTTAGTTCCTGTTTCATTAAGTAAAGGCAAGTTTTTCGGGTTGTGATTAAGCATCAAAGCATCAAGGTCGCCGTCTTTGTCATAATCAAAAAAATAAGCTTGATTACAGAATCCTGAATGATTTAGGCCGAATTCTGCCGCTTTTTCTTCGAATTGTGGGGTTCCTTTGGTATCGTTTCCTGTATTTATAAAAAGTTGGTTTATTCTTTTTTCGGCGGGTAAAGCTCCCGAATAACTGAGGTAAATGTCTATTTTACCATCGGCATTGATATCAACAGATGTTACGCCAGTTTTCCAAGGCCCAGATTTACCTCCTGCTCCAGATTCTAATGTATAATCCTCAAAATGCATTTCACCACGATTTAAATATAATTTATTTTCGCCCATATTTGAAACAAAATAGACATCTAGCAGACCGTCTGAATTATAATCTGCGGTACTAACACCTGCTCCATTATAAAAATATTCATACATCAAAATATTGGTATTTGGTCCTTCTTCTAAATTATTTTGGAAACTTAGATTGGTTTGTTCATTAGATAATAAAGTAAATAGGGGAAACTTATCAAGGTCAGTTTTTTTATCGTTTTTACAGGAAATTATACTCCAAAAACTTAAAATAAAAATATATTTTAATAAACTATAAGTCATTTTTTTTAAATAGGTTTTAAGTTTTGTAAAAATCAATTGTTATCATCAAAGAGATAATATTAAAAAAAAATCTATCCCAAAAGTAGGGATAGATTTTATAACAATTAAAAAGATTGAATAAATTTTAATAACCAGGATTTTGAATAAGTTTATTATTTCTATTCATCTCATCGCGATGAATAGGTAGGTAATAAATTTTATCATCCCAGCTTCTATTTTCTTTACCTGGATCTATTTTTCCTACAGTATACGTATAGGTATAATTAGCAGGATCATACTTATAAACAGAAACCGTTTTGCCAGCTTTAAGTACACCTTTTATATTAATAATGCTAGCTTTTCTTCCCAAAGTTTGAGCTGGGATCATCCACCTACGAGCATCATGATAGCGTTGCTCTTCAAATGCCATTTCAATTCTTCGTTCGTTTCTATAACGTTCTTTAAGAGCTGCACCTTTGTCTGTAACAGCTGGCATTCCAACTCTAAAGCGGATTTTATTCAACCAAGCAGTTGCTTCTGCTTCTTCACCTAGCTCTATTGTGGCTTCAACATAATTTAATATGGCTTCTGTATATCTCAAAAATGGCCAAGGTATTTGTTGCCAAGCATTTTGATCAATAATAGCAGGACTTGGATTAGTAAACTTACGCATGTAATAATTGGTATAGCTACCGTTCCAGTCTTCTATTACGCTTTTACGAGTATCTAAACCAAAGTGGGTTCTCTTTACACCACCTGGATTAATTTCATATTCTCCAGTTTGTATTTGATTAGCTGGGTCAAGCGGAGCGGCACTAGAAGATCTAGGTTTCCAACCAGAACCTTCATATAATATGGAGGCCTTTAACCTTGGATCTCTGTTATTATATGGGTCAGCAGCATGTTCTGGTTTTGACCAGTCAAATTTAGTTCCATCCATCATTTCATAATCATCCACTAGCTCTTGAATTGGGGTATTACCAGCCCAGTTGTTATAGCCATTTGGACCATTAAATAGTCCTACTCTACCACCACCTTCATTTTTTGTAAGAATGAAGTGTCGAGCAAAAATAAGTTCTGATTGTCCACCATTCATTGATAATGATTGATTTATATAATTTGTTGTCCCAACTTCGGATGAAACTGGAGCGGTGAGATTAGTTAGAAAACCTAATCCTGAAATATCCAAAACAGCTTTGGCCGCTGCTTTTGCTTTTTGCCAACGTTCAATTCTGTTACCAGAAACATATCCAACAAGCTCAGGTTTAGCATAGGAAGCTAAGGCTTTGTTTTTGGTTTTTGCAGTCGGTATATCCGCCATGTCAGATGCGGCATATAATAAAACTCTTGATTTTAAAGCCAAAGCAGCGGCTCTAGTAGCCCTTCCCTTTTGCAACGATTGACCACCTAAATTAGTTGAAGCATCATCTAAGTCTTTAATAATGAAATTTACAACTTCTTCATAAGTGTTTCTGGCTCCAAGAAAATCTGGTGCATCCAAAGTAAAAGCTTTATCGACAATCGGCACACCGCCAAAATATCTTAACAATTGATGATAATAATAGGCTCTCATGAATTTTGATTCTCCTATAAGTCTTTCAACAATTTTATTTGTATTTACGAATTTTGGTGTTGCTAAATTTTCTAATGCAAGATTAGTTGCCCGGATTCTTTGATACATATTTGCCCAAGCCAAGGTATTGTTAATCCAGCCTGGATCAGCAGGATTAATCCTACCTTCCGTATGCGTAATAATATTTCGTCCTGGATGAGTAAATATTGTTTCATCGGTTAATGAAGCCAACATTTGTTCATCAAATCCACCATTTCCAAGTCCACCATAGATCTCACTTACGAAAGCTTCCGCCAAGGAAGCATCAGTCCATACCACTTCTTGTGAAAGTTGGTCAAGTGGTTTAGTATTTACAAAATCATCATTACAACTCTGAACTGTAAATAATGAAATTGCAAAAATTGAGATTATTATTTTTTTGTACATTTTCATTTTAATTAAAATTTAATATTTAAACCCATGTTAATAATTCTAGATTGAGGGTAGTATGAACCTCCAGCGTTAGCAGTTTCTGGGTCATACACTTTTAGTTTATCTATTGTAAATAAATTGATACCATTTAAATATATTCTAGTACTGCTTGCTCCGATTTTCTTTGTTAAAAGTTCAGGAATTGAATAACCTAATTCGAAGTTCTTTAAACGGATATAATCTGAACGTCTTAACCAATAATCGTTGTTATTTGAATAGTATTGGTCAGAACGATTGGCAATACGAGGGTGAACACTTGAAGGATTTTCAACTGTCCAACGGTTTTCATAAATATCAGAAAGATAGTTTCCAATATTCCCCATTTCGCCTGTACTCACATACTGCTTTGCACCTGCAGCTCCTTGAATGAGGACCGTAAGATCAAAGTTTTTGTATTGAGCACCCAGATTTACACCCCCTTGGAATAATGGTTGATTGGTGTTATTAGTTCTTACTTGGTCGTCAGGATTGATTTTGCCATCCCCATTGTAATCCTTATATTTCATATCTCCAGGACGTAACGTTTTCACAATAGCAGTGTAGTCTACAGTACGAGAATCTATTTCTGCTTGATCTTTAAATACTCCGTCATATAAATAAGACATATACGTAAACATTGGCTTTCCAGTTGTTCTTTGCCAATCTGGAGCACCAGGTGCTTCATCCCAAAACTCAATTTTATTTTTAGCATAGCCCCCATTCACACTAAAATTATATTTAAAATCGCCCACTTGGTTTCTATACCCAATATTGAAATCAAATCCTTTATTAGATACTTCTCCAATGTTTTGAGCAGGCAATGTGATACCTGTAGATTGTGGAACCGATGCATTTTTGAAGTATAGAATATCAGATCTATAATTTGAGAAATAATCCAATTCAAAATTCACTTTTCCGTTAAATAATTGACCTTCTATACCAATATTAGAATTTGAGGCCACTTCCCAAGTTATATTTTCATTGGGTAAACGTGTTTCAAATAAAGTTTTTTGTTCCGCATCACCTAAAATATAGCTTCTGAAACCATACGTAGAAAGGTACTGATAGGTGGCAGGTGTTCCAGAAGGAGTTCCATTGGGATTAGGTAAGTTTACTTGGTCGTTTCCTAATTGTCCCCAAGAACCTCGAAGTTTTAAGAAATTTATAGCGGAAATATCCTTCATGAAGCTTTCTTCTGATATGACCCAACCAGCCATAACTCCTGGGAAAAAGCCATACCGAGTTTTTGCTGGGAATCTATCCGATCCATCATATCTCCATAAAAATTCTGCCAAATACTTTTCTTTATAATTATAAGCAACTCTTCCAAAATAATTGATACGAGCAGTTTCATAACCACCACCATTATTAGTTCTTTCTAGGTCTCCTCCTGCAAATAACTGATCTAAAGCGGGAGAAATATAATAGCGTCTAAAGGCACTGAAGTTATTTCCTTCTATGGTTTCTTTATTCGTTCCTGCCAAAGCACTTAAACCATGTTTTCCAAATTGCTTTTCATACGACAACACTCCACCTAATAAAATATTTAATTGATCGTCATATGATTGGTTTAAATTGGGTTCAGCAGGTCCTCGTTTACTAGCAACAAGTTTAGGAGTAGTTCCATCTGCTTCAAAACCAGACCCTTGTTGGTATAATATCCATGGAGTCTGCCAAAGTTTTCTATTTCCAGTTCTTTTATCTATAGCAGCTGTTCCAGTAAATTTCAATCCTTCAATCCAAGGAATTTTAATATTTACTGCTCCGTTTGTTTGAACAAAATCTTGTTTTTGACGATCATATCCAGACAAATCTGTAGTGATTACTACAGGGTTTTCTCCATTTTCAATATCAGGTCCTGGCAGTCCATTTGGCCAATAAGCTTGTTGTTGTGGTTTACCTCTCATTTGCATTCTGAATATTGCCCCAGAACTTCTAGTAGGATAGTTTCTTGCTTCTTCACGTCCAAGAAGGCCAATATTGACGTCCACGTATTTATTAATCTTGGCATCAAGGTTTAATCTGATATCGTACTGTTGATAAGCAGTAGCTGATTTTTTATAATAGCCATCTTGGTTCTGATAGCCTAGAGATGCTAAATACTTTACATTGTCAGTTCCACCTGTAATTTGTAAATTATGCTGGGTTTGAGGAGACCAATTTTTCAAAGTTGCTGCATACCAATCCGTATTTGGGTATAACCACGGGTCAGATCCATCCTCATATTTTTTAATATCTGTTGGAGAAAAAGGGGCTTTTCTAACAGCTCCTGTAGGTCCTGTATAGGTTCCAGTTGATTTGAATGCAGCATTTGCAGCAGTCCACTCATTTGCTGGTAATCCATAAATATTTAAATCATTCAACATGCCTACATACTGTGCAGCATTTGTAAGCTTAGGAATGACGGTAGGCTGAGAAAAACCTTGGTTTGCTGAATAGGTTAATTGAGGTTTTCCTGTTTTTCCTCTTTTGGTAGTAATTAATATTACTCCATTTGCAGCTCGCGAACCGTAAATGGCTGCGGAAGCATCTTTCAATACGGAAACACTTTCAATATCGTTTGGATTTATTCTGTCTAATCCCCCCGCTCTGTTAGGTATTCCATCAATTACTATTAATGCATCTCCATTATTAAGGGTATTTGATCCTCTAATTCTAATAGAAGAACCATCGGCGCCAGGCTCTCCGCTTCTATTTACAGCCACCACACCAGCCATTCTGCCTGCAATGGAATTACTAAGGTTCATAACCGGTGATTTTACCAATTCAGATCCTTTAACTGAAACAACAGACCCAGAAATGGTGGCCTTTTTTTGAACTCCGTAGCCAACCACAACCACTTCGTTTAAGCTGTTAACATCAGGTACAAGAGAAACATCGATTACTGATTTGTTTCCAACGGATATTTCTTTTCCGGCATACCCCACAAATGAAAAAACTAAAATGGCATTATCATCTTTCACATTGAGAGAAAATTGACCATCTACATCTGTTATTGCTCCATTTAAAGTGCCTTTTTCAGTAACACTTACTCCAGGTAAACCTCCGCCAGTCTCTTCTGTAACTTTTCCTTTAATAGGTCTAGCTGCATTTGCAACGAAAGAAAATAGAAGGCACATAAACAAACTAAAAAAAACTTTTCTTGAATGAATAAAATTCTGAAAATCAAGAAATTTCGATTGCCGAAAGGCAATAGGTAAGCATTTCATCATAATTAAGAAGTAGTTAAAAGGTTTAGAATTGATTAATTATAATCCAAAAATTATTTGTCCCCATATTTTTTATAATAATGAGGATTCAAATAATTCTAAATTTTAGCAAATTTAAAGTTATATTTTAATACTACCAAACTTAAAAAGGTCACATTTTTTCACATTTTGATACTAATTTTATTTTATTCCTTGTTTTCCCAAAAAATTAACTTTTTTTGTAGATTGCAAATATTTGCACAAAAGTGAAATATTTTTCCTAATTAATATATTTACCTAAAAAGAAACATTTACACAGGCTTAAATTATGAAAAACAATGTGTCTTTAAAAACAATTGCTGATTTACTCGGCATTTCCATATCCACTGTCTCTAGAGCATTAAATGAGAATGATAGAATAGGGTTAAAAACAAAAGAAAAAGTATTTATGCTAGCCAAAAAGCTAAATTATGTACCTAATCCGGGCGTAAATTTGCTAAGGACAAATAAATCTATGAAAATAGGTCTGGTATTGCCTTATTTAAAATCTGATTTTTTTTCAGAAATATGTATAACGATAGAAGATTTTTTTGAGCCATTAGGATATCATGTGGAAGTTTTTCAAACCAGAGACGATAAAATGAGGCAAGAACTCGGATTAGATTATTTTTTAAAATCTAAAGTAGACGGTTTATTAGTATCGATAGCTATGGAAAGTGACTCTTATGTAGGATTTAAAAATTTGGAGAATCACGGTATTCCGGTAGTGTTTTTTGACAGGGTGCCTCGAGGTTTATCTTGCCATAAAGTAACCTCTGACATTGAGTCAGGAATATTATCTGCTATGGAATTTTTGTATAAAAAAGGGATAAATAGAATTGCCTTACTCAATGGATCTGCTAATTTGTCCACTTCAGATGCAAGATTAAATGGATACTTAATAGGCCTAAAAAAATATAATTTTAAAAGCTCACCTCAATTAATAAAAACTTCGAATTTGACTAAAATTGATGTTTTTAATTGCATAAAGAAGTTGTATGAACAAGAAATTAGACCTGAAGCAATTATAGTATTTAATGACCTGATTGCTATTTATGTTAATGAAGCTATAAGAGAATTGGGTTTAGTTTTATTTAAAAATATTAAAATAATAAGTTTTTCTAATCTTGCATTTATGACTTCCATCGAAAATCCTCCTGTAGCCTCTATTCAGCAAAATCCTAAGCTAATTGCCCTAAGCACTTCTAGTTTACTTTTAAGATTAATTCGAGATGAATTGGTAATCAATGATTACCAAGAAAGTATAATTGAAACAAAATTTGTGGTAAATTAATTTTTTAAAAATTATGGTTTGATTATAAATAGATCGGATATTAGTCATGTTAGAATTTATGGTTTTACAGGATTTAGAGTGAAAACCTAAACTTTATAAACTTTAATTAATGATTGCTGTTTACTGAATTTGTTGTTAGCCTTAATTTTTTTGAAAAAAAGTAACCGGTGCGACGTTTCGCAAAAAACACTCACAAAAAAAAATCCTCATGAAAATTTTTAAATTAATTATCTAGCTATTAGCAATTTAACTTGCTTAAAAATTTTCATACGGACGTTTTTGTGATTAATGGAACAATCAGTGATTTGTTTTCTAAAAGGTTTTATTTAATAATATTTCTCCACTCTAAATCCTGTAATGCCAAATTTATGAATTTT
>JANOMP010000075.1:0-21012 GCA_031420365.1 Cytophagaceae bacterium | reverse complement strand
ACAACAAAAATCTCAAAAAAATATAAACTTACCCCAAATCAAAGAAAAAAGCCAGCAAAAAAATTATATACAATTGTATATAATGTATATGCGGCTAACTAAAAATAAAAAAGAAGGGGTTTTCTTGCTGACACTAAATATCAATTTGAATGGGGTGGGTTCCAATGGTAGCGATATACCTGGTCAACAATCAGGGTTAACAACTGCTGATTTTCATGTAATACGACAGTACTATATGAACATTTCACTTTGGATATCAAGAACAAAATCCTGGTGGTGCTGGAGAAGGTTTATATGGATTGAATTGTTGAGAGATTCTCAACTTATCGAAGCCAGCCTGAATAACCCAATTGAAAAGATTGAAAATATTTCATTGCCGGATTTAAATAGTATTGGCTCTTTGGCAGAAGAAATATTATCTGCGAAATTTAGTCCGTCTTTTGCCCGTGAGTTTTTGATCGAAGCATTAGCATCTGTTAATCCCCAAATTTCGTCATTGCTGAATATTTGGAAACCTGATAATAAAGAGAAAACTAAAAACCAACAGGCAAGCTACTACCAGCCCTGGTTAAATCTTGATTTGATACTTTATACATCTATTGGTGCCGGTTTTATAGCATTGAGAGACGACAAGGGTATTTCGGGAGATAAATTAGCTGAAAAAGATTTAGATAGGGTAACTGAAATATTTAACAAAGGAATGGTATTTGGATATAATAAATCGATAGAAAACTTCAGTACAAATCTTAAAGTTTTCGCTACCGAATCCAAAATTCAATTGTAACGTTAGCACATCATAAAACATTTAGCAGAATAGAAGAAAGACCCCTCTAAATTGGGTGTTGCGGCATCCCGATGTTTTTGCTAGCGGATCGCCGCTCGGTTATATTCGGCGAAACTCGTGCGGCATCTAAGTCAGTTTAATAGCCACTCAGTAGATTTTAGTGGCGTTTTCTGTAAGTATAGAAGCAAGGCCGTTGTGTGGTATTTTTTTAGTTTTCGGATCTAATGCTGTGTTCTTTTTCAATCTTTTGCCTCATCCATTAATTGGCAAATAAGTATCAAGGAAATGCTATATTTCGTGGATTATCACATATTACATCATCAAAAAGCCATAAATATTGCACAAGAGTAATTGCCTTATTCTTAAACTATTTTATAAACTTTGGTGACTTTCGGTGCAATGTTCCTTGCTCATAAGCATAAGCAATGCTAATCAATTTAGGCTCGGAATAGGCTTTTCCAAAAAAGGAAATATTAATAGGCAATTCGCCAATAAAACCCATTGGAACAGAAATGTTCGGATAGCCCGCTATTGCTGCTGGAGAAGAGCTCCCTAAATGAAAAGTATCCCCTTTTTGCCAATCCGTTTTCCAAGCTGGACTACCCGTTGGAGCAATAAAAGCATCTAATTGAAGTTCATTCATTATCTTATCTATGCCTTCATCCCTCATTTCTTTGTGCATTTTAGCTTTTGCTTCTAAATAATTTTTGTCACTTATGGGGCCTTTTTTAATGGATTCTTCTATGAGCTTTTGGTCAAAAATTCCTGTTTCTATTTTATCAGAGGCATTAAAAGCAAACAAGTCTTCTATGGATTTTATTTTTACTGTTTTTGCCAAGCTTGCAAAATATTTATTTAAGCCGTCTTTAAATTCATAAAGCATAACTTCCCTAGAGCTCTTTCCTGTTTCTTTAGTACCAATAGTGGGTATTTCAAAAACCTCCGCGCCTTGTGACTTCAAAAAGTCCACGGCCTTGAAAAAAACACTATCAACCTCTTTCATTTTACCTAATGGGGGTTGAAAAATACCTAATCTTTTACCTTTCAATCCATCTTTTACTAAAAATTGAGTATAATCTGAAAATGATTTTCCGATTGACCCTTTGGTTATGCTGTCTTGTATATCTAATCCTACCATACTGCCTAAGGCAATTGCTGCATCAGTAACGTTTCGAGTCATGGGGCCTGGTGTGTCCTGAGAATAAGAAATTGGAATAATACCTGAACGACTCAAAAGCCCAACCGTAGGTTTAAGACCTACTACTCCACTTGCGTTTGCTGGGCAAACAATAGACCCATTTGTTTCTGTCCCAATAGCCAACAAACAAAAATCAGACGAAATGGCTACGCCCGATCCCGCACTTGACCCACACGGGTTGCAATCTAGTTTGTAGGGATTGTGAGTCTGAAGACCCATACCACTCCATCCGCTGGAGGATTTACTCGAACGAAAATTGGCCCACTCGCTCAGATTCGCTTTTCCTAAAATAATAGCACCCGCCTCTCGTAATTTCTTAACAATAAAAGCGTCTTTTAATGCAATAGATTCTGCCAAAGCTCTAGAGCCTGCAGTTGTGGGCATTTTGTCATGAGTGTCTATATTGTCTTTTAATATCACCGGAATTCCATGCATTTTCCCTCGATCTTTCCCTGCCTTTAGTTCTTTATCTGCCTTTCTAGCCAAAGCTAATGCATCAGGATTAATCACCAACATGGCATTTACAAGTGGATTTAAAGAATCAATTCGTTTTAGATAAAGTTTTGTTAATTGCTCAACCGATATTTTACCCTTTCTTAAATCCTTTCCTACAGAACTTATTGTAGCCTTTTCGAAATTAAATTTTTGAGCATTTGACGTTTGGACTATTAAAAATACAAGAATGGGAAAAATAAAAAATTTCATTTTCTTTAGTTTTGTTTTTAAGATAGGTACTATTAATTAATTGAAGCAATATAATACTAATTTGTTCATTTAAAATTAAAGGGAAGCCCATTTATTAAACGTGTGCAAATTTTATTTGGTTTTTGGTCACTTAAGGTCCAAAAACCATCCGCTGTATTAAATTGTAGAAAATTGTATTTTTAGTTTTTGAATATTAAAATGGGCAATTGGGCTTCTTGAACAAAATACTTTGAAATACTAGGATTAAAAAAATCTTTAAAAAATGATTTTTCATGAATGGCCAATGCTAGCACATCAGGTTTATTTGTTTTAATATATGTTTCTAATGCATGTA
Organism: Cytophagaceae bacterium; assembly: GCA_031420365.1. Taxonomy (GTDB): domain Bacteria; phylum Bacteroidota; class Bacteroidia; order Cytophagales; family Spirosomataceae; genus Leadbetterella. The sequence continues at coordinate 17,991 of JANOMP010000075.1, read as the reverse complement.
CAATGTCTGTTCGATTGAGGCTTTTCACCTTAAGGTTTTCTGCTTCAAATTCCTCTTTTAACAATTTTTCGGTTTCTTCTACTTCATGGGCAATATTCAAATCAAAATATTCATGAATGTGCACAACTTGGCATTTTGAACCTAAAGGATTTGCTATTTCTAATAATTTATGCATTGCTGAAATTTCATTTTCTTGAAAATCAGCCGCATACAATATGTTTTTAGGAGAATGAATGGGTGCAGAGAGAGGAATCACCCACACTGGACAAAGGGCTTCTTTTGTTACTTTCTGGGCATTGGTGCCTATCCATTTATCAAAAAAATTATTTGCCCCTTTTGTACCCATTACAATCATATCGGCATGAATGGTATTTGCTGTATCTATTATACGGTCAGATATAATTCCGTATTCTATCTGTTGGCTGATTCTGGCTTCTGGTAAACCCGAATTTTTTAAAAATATTTTTGCATATTCCTTTAAGTCTTTTTTCGCTTGTTTTTCATTTTCCCAAATAAAATTTTCAATATCGCTTGGCAACTGATATTCAGAAATAGTAGGAATAGAATAAATATGCAATAAGACTACATTCGCGTCTAATTGTTTTGATAAAACTCCAAGATACTTTGATGCATGAGTAGCATTTTCGCTAAAATCTGTTGGAAAAAGTATAACTTTCATAAAACAATTGAAATAATTAGTGAACAAATTTCTGTTAATAATCTTATCTATAGCATGATTATCAACAATTCATTAACTGATATTTGTCAGAAAAAACAAAGACGCCTGTCATTCTTATTGCTTATTTAGTACTTGAAATTTGTAGTACCTTTTTAAATTGTAAATTTTATATGATAGATACTTCACCACAAACGCTTTGTTACCATTGTGGCTTAGAATGTGCAGAAGAAACTTTTCAAACAGAAGAAAAGTCTTTCTGTTGTAGCGGATGCCAGACAGTGTACCAAATTCTTGAAGAAAATAACCTTTGCCAATATTATAATTTAGAAAAAATGGCTGGGAATACTCCCAAAGTGGGTCACTTTTTATTTCTTGAAAACCCCTCCATTGCCGACACTTTACTTGATTTTAAAAACGATAACCTATCAAAAGTTACGCTTTTTGTTCCCAAAATTCATTGTAGCTCATGCTTATATCTTTTAGAAAATCTTTACCGGATTCATCCTGGCATTGAAAGGTCTAATGTGGATTTTTTGAAAAAACGCGTAAGCATAACCTATAAAAATCAAGAACTAAATTTAAAAAGTTTAGCAGAATTATTAACTTCTATTGGTTATGAACCACTTATAACTCAAAAAGTCGATTCGGGAGAAAAGCAAAAAAATGTCGAAAAACGATTACTCACAGAGCTCGGTGTTGCAGGCTTTTGTTCAGGAAATGTAATGCTGTTTAGTTTTCCAGAGTATTTGGGTTTGCAAGAAGCTACCTATAAAATGCTTTTTGGCTATTTAAACATTGCTTTGTCCATCCCTGTGGTGTTTTATTCGGGGTCTGGCTATTTTGAGTCTGTGTATAAAAGTCTTAAAAACAAAATAATCAATATCGATTTCCCTATATTGTTGAGTATTTTGGTGGCATTTTTTGCGGGCATTTGCCAAGTAGTTTTTAAAAATGGAGCCGGCTATTTTGATTCTTTAACGGGCCTTATTTTTTTTTTATTAATCGGTAAATGGTTTCAACAAAAAACCTATGCCTTTTTGTCATTCCAACGTGACTACAAATCGTATTTGCCACTGGCCGTAACGCGCCTAATTTTTGGAAAAGAAGAAGCTGTTGCCATTCAAGAGTTAAAAAAAGGCGATAAAGTGATTGTAAGAAATGGAGAATTGATTCCTGCGGACGCTATGCTCTACGAAGGAGTCGCTCATGTTGATTACAGCTTTGTAACTGGAGAAACCGCATTAGAAGATAAAAATCTAGGTGACATTTTGTATGCAGGAGGTAGACAAATAGGCGGATCCTTAAAATTAGAGGTTATAAAAGAAGTTTCGCACAGTTATTTAACCCAGCTTTGGAACAACGATACATTTCAAAAAGAGCAAACAAGTAAAATTCAGCCTTTTTCTAATTTGGTAGGCAAATATTTTACTTTCGGGGTTTTATCTTTAGCTTTTTCTGTGGCACTGTATTGGTATTTTAATGACTCAAGCAAGACCTTAAATACTTTTATTTCTGTGTTGATTATTGCATGTCCTTGTACATTGTCATTGAGCTATCCTTTTGCACTCGGAAATGGACTACGCATTTTTTCTAAAAGAAACTTTTACCTTAAAAACGGTGGGGTGATAGAGCAAATGGCCCATTGCGATACTTTGGTTTTTGACAAAACTGGCACACTTACTAAATCAAACACAACACCTCCTGTTTTTATAGGGGAAAACCCTTTATCTGAATTTGAAAAACAGGTAGTGGCATCTTTAGTGAGCAATTCTTCTCATCCTATTTCTGTGAAGATTCGAACATTTTTAAATCAAAATATACTATTGCCCATTGAAGGTTTCAAAGAAGTACCTGGAAATGGAATACTAGGAGAATGCGAAGGTTTAGAACTAAAATTAGGCTCTAGGGAATGGATATCCAAGACAAAAAATGAAGAAATCAAAATGCAAGAATCCGCTTCCGCGGCATATTTAGCAATAAACGAACAGTATATAGGTTATTTTTTAATCACGAACCCCTATAGAGACGACATAAAAGAAACACTATTGGGCTTGTCGAAAAGGTATGAAATGCACCTAGTGTCTGGCGACAATGACTCAGAAAGAAAATCGCTGGAACCATTTTTTGCAGATAATCAAAATCTATATTTCAATTGCAGTCCACAAGATAAACTTACCTATATAAAAAACCTACAAGAATGCGGGAAAAAAGTGATTATGTTAGGGGATGGCCTTAACGACGCCGGTGCTTTAAAACAGGCTGATGTGGGCATCGCTGTAACCGAAGACACACTTAATTTCACACCCATGAGTGATGCTATACTTCAAGCCGACCAACTAAAATCGATGCCACAGTTTCTAAAATACAGCCAATTTGGAATGCGGCTTATTCGGTTTAGCTATGCTTTTTCATTATTTTATAATTTTGTCGGGCTAAGTTTTGCTGTTCAAGGTAACCTTTCCCCTATAATTGCGGCCATTTTAATGCCATTAAACTCCATTACACTGGTTGGAATAGCCTCATTGGGAATGATTTGGGGAGGAAAGAAGATTACTTAAGTTTATAAATATCTTTAAAAATTATCCCTTCGCCATTAACATCAATTTCACTCGTATTGTAAATTATTAATACAGGTATTTTTTCTTTGAGTTTTATGGTTGAAGTTTTAGAATTTTTTACGCACGTATTCATAAATTCGTCAGTAATCATAGGTTTATCTAAAACCCAATTTGCTAATTCTAGAGGCATACTCAGCCTAATACACCCATGACTAAAAAACCTGTTTTCTTTTTCAAATAACGACATACTTTGTTTGTTGTGTGAGGTGTCGTGCATATAGACACTAAATGGATTGATAATATTAAATTTTAAAAGGCCCAAACTGTTATCGCAACCAGTGCCTTGTCTAAATTGGTAAGGAAAAAAATTTGCCGAAAATGAAGCCCATTTTAATGTGTCTGGATTCACTAAATTTCTTTTCGCGTCAAGTACATCAAAATTATTATTTTCTAAGTAATTTATGTTTTTTTTTACTTTAGGTAATATTTCATTTATGGCTATTGAGCGGGTGGGTGTCCAGTAAGGATAAATTACAATGGCATCCATAAGGGTTATCATTCTTGGCGTTTGTTTATCTTTTTGGCCAACAATTATATTCATTTCTAATACTTTTTGATTTTGGTAAAATGTTGTCAATTTAGCACTTGGAATATTTACGAGTATATATTTGGTGAAATTAAATCGATTAAGATAGCGAAATATATTTAGGTTATCTTTAAATAAATTATATAAAGAGTCGGAAGTTATTACTTTTTTATAATTCTGATATTCTTTATTTTGGGGTTCTAAGCCTTGTATCGCTTTATTTATTTGATCAATATTAGTAATGGAAGCAATAAGGCTATCAATGCTGTTTTCGTTAATTACTTCTTTCAAAGATTCAAATTGTAAATAATTAGGCTTCTGCCCATATTTTACTTCTAAGAAAATCAATTTTGATTTTTGAAGAAAAAACGTTTTGGATGCCTCCTCGGAGAAAGCTTCTAATTCTTTTTCTAAAATGGCACAAGATTTATAATCGAAAACGTGGTTGATTTTTGCTTGATTTAGTAGCTCAAAACTTAACTCTTTATACCTTGTTTGGGCTTTCAAAAAAGCAAAATGAAAAGATAGAATAAAAACTATAGTAATTTTCATTTTAGTATATCAATAAAGAACTAAAAATATGTTCAAATAAAGAGAATAAAAATGTTAAATGTCAGGAATAAACATGATATATTATTCATTTATTTAGCAATTTCAAAGTATATTGAGTAAAATTTAATAACGGATTTAAATAATTTCTTTCTATTCTTTCATAATGGCCATTTTCTATTTCCTTACATTTATAGTTGAAATAATTGGAACAGTCGGAGGATTTGGTTCTTCGGTTTTATTTGTACCCATGACCAACTATTTTCTTGAATTTCATGCTGTATTAGGTATTCTGTCATTATTGCATATTTTTAGCAATTTGTCAAAAATAATTCTTTTCCACGAGGGGTTCGATAGGAAAAAAATTTAAACTAAGAATACAAAGCGTTCTTTTTGTAATAATTGGGGCTTATTTATCGCAATTTATAAATTCAAGTGTTGCGGCGGTGCTGTTGGGCTTTTTCATGGTTTTGTTTTCCTTGTTTCTTATTATAAAACCAAATTTTACATTTAAATCTAACGTACTAAATTCATTCTTAGGTGGAGGTCTTTCAGGATTTTTGGGGGTCACTGGAATATTATGGGGACTAAGCGAAAAGTTTCATTAATCCGAACAGAAAAAACTTGGTGTCAACAACTCCTCTCTGATTAGCTCTGAATAGTTTTATTAAGAACGTTGCGATGTTTCGCTTAAATGATTCTGCATTGGCGTTTGTGTTAAAGTTATTAAAGAAGTTTAGGATACCCTCAAAGTGGTGCTCTATGGTATTGGCTACTGTATTGAAATTTTCTAGTTTCAAATTGAAGGTATCAGCTATCCATTCTTTAAAAGCCACCATGGCATCTATTTTGCTTTTCTTTTCGTAACAAGCCCTGAGTCTGATAGTGTGATCATAAGCCGTTTTTAATTCTGGGTATCTTTGGAATGCTATTTTTGCCTTTCTTTTTGATTTTCAGTCCATTGACACTGTTTTTTTGCAAATACATACCTACATCTTGTTAATAATTGCTTTGGGGTATCATCGTTTTCCAGTACTTCTGGTTTATACTTTTCTTTATTTTCCTTGGCTTTGGCAATTTTCAGGTTCTCTTTCTGTAGTTCTTGCCAGCCAAGTTTTATTCGGATCACTTATATTTGGTGGGGACTAGGCAAAAAGCTTATGCAATCTGAATAAGAAAAACTTAGTGTCTGTAACGCCTCTTTGGTTTGCTCTAAATAATTTTATTTTTGAATTGAATGACTCTGCATTTGCATTTGTATGTCTGTTTCTAAAGAAGTTTAGTATGTTTTCCAAATTGTTATTAACAGTATTTGCTACGGTGTAAAATGGTTTCATTTCCTTGTCTTGGATTTTTTTTATCCAAGCTTCAAATTTGAGCTGTGCTTTATCAATATTTTGTTCCTCATAAATATTGCGAAACGCCAAAACTTCATGATAGGCTGTTTTCAAAAGTGGATAATTGTCAAATAAGATTTCAGCGCGCTGTTTTTGATTCAATGTCCATTGCTCTTCTTTTTTTGCTAAAATGTACCTGCTTCTTGCCAATAACTGTTTGGGCGAGTCGCCATTTTCAAATTCAACTGGCTGATTTTCTGATACTTTAGCTTTGTATTCTTCTATTAACTTTACTTGATTGTCTGGTTGCTCGGTGCATTCTTTCAATGCAATATCTAGTTCTTTTTTGGCCATTTTTATAGTCGCTAAGGCGTTGTTTTCAATATCCATTTCTGCCCATCTAAGCTTTACTCTCATATGCTGAAGGGCATCTAAAGCCAGTTTTACTACGTGAAATCTATCGGTCACAAGTATTGCATTTTGGAAAGCACTTTTAACACCAGCTTCCATATTTTTGGCCATGTCTAAAGTAATTTCTGTTACTAAATTACGTTTTTCTATACTTATTTTCTCCAAAACTGCCTCAATATCATCGGCTTTTGTACCCATTATTACGGCCACCAAAGTGCCCATTTTACCCTTTCCGTCCTTGTTGGTTACAAAAGTATATAGCTCACCTTTTGACAATGAAAGTTCGTCTATACTCAAATGAGGGCCTATGTTTTCTGGAAAAATCAGATATTCACAGGCGTGTTCTTTCTGATTCCAAGTATCAAAACCACTCACTTTTTTCTTGTAATGCCGATTTAGCTTGTCACTTTTTACGCCAAAATAGCTACTTATGTTCGTGATAGTATCTACCCGTGTATCGACGGCTATCTTTTAAAAAATCCGATAATTCTTGGGTAAATCCAGAACCAACGGCAACAAATGAAAAATCATTTCTAACTATTTTAGCTTTATCGCTCTTAAGCCGCCAACGTCTGCGTTTAAACCTTAAAAATACAGACTTCCCACGTATAGGAAAGTCCTGTAAAACCACTTCGGTGAATCCTTTTGATTCGTATAGATTTTGGTCAAAATCACCCAAAATTAAATTATTCTCCTCCAATTGAATTTCATAAAACATGGACTTTTCAAAAACATTGCCGAGTTCCAAAAACGCTGTAATTTTAAAATGTTCAAGTAGGCTCTTGGGGAAAATATGGGATAAATAGTCTAATTCCAATCTGTTATTTTTTCCACAAAGATAATTTACTCCCCACAATATTCAAGTGAGCCTATTATTCTTACGGCTTGCATGACATTTTGAGCCAATCTTACTACATGGAAACGGTCAGTTACCAAGGTTGTCATCGAGAAGGTTTCTTTTGCCGCGGACACCATGTTGTTTGCCATATCTAAGTTAATTTCCTTTACTTTTTTTCTGCCATCTAGTGGTCTTCTTTTCAAAATTTTGATAATGTCTTCGGACTTTGTGCCACTGATACAAGCTACAATCGTCCCTTTCTTACCGCGTCCAGCCTTGTTGGTTATAAAGGTATAAAGCTCCCCTTTTGAAAGGTATACCTCATCTATACTAAGGAATTCTCCAATATTTTCTGGGAAGAGTAAATAGTCTTGGCAGTGTTTGAGTTAATTCCATTCTTCGAATCCACTTGCCCGTTTCTTATAATATTTACGAAAACCATCAGGGCTTACCCTGTAGTAACTACAAATATTCGACATCATATCTGGACGGTTCTCTACCTCTATCTTTAAAAAAAATTAGCCAAATCGGCTGTCATACGAGTCTTATCCGCTAAAAAACCGAAATCCCGGCTTATGATTCTATTGGATTCGGTTTTATGACGCCATCGTCGTTTACGGATTGAATAATATATCGCCTTCCCTCGTAAAGGAAAGTCCTTAACAAATAGTAGGATTCATAAAGCCTTTTGACTCATACTCGGAAGGCTCAAACCCTAATGGTAAAATATTCTTCTCTTCATTATTCCCGGATTAAATTTTTTTTCAAATTCCAGAGGGAGGTGTGTCAGTTTGGGCAAAATTTGCTGAGAATATTGATATTGAAAAAACAGCAGAAATTGCCTTGAGAAAGGGGCTATATTTTTCCAATGGCCTGCATCACAATGTACATGGTAAAATCGGGAACTACACTAGATTAGGTTTCGTATCATCTACTATAGAAGAGCTCTCCCAATGCCTAGCTATTCTTAAAAAAAGTTTATTTTTCAGACGAGTTTAGATTACTATTAAGGTTTAGATTTAAAAATCGGACTACTTTCTATAATCCAAGGGAGGTTTTCTATCTCCAGCTAAAGATTTGTATGTGAAAATTTTTGCCCCTCTACGTTCATAGAGCTCTAATTTTGCTTTTTCTATAGTAGAGGTATTTTGGAACAAATTTTGGGCAGTTAATCCAATAGTTTTAGAAGCGTTTATCATGCCTTTGTGCCCAATACTCATACCATTGCATGCCACTGCTTGCCAGCTATGTGCAGGTACACTGGGTACCCATGTGGCGGTAGAAAGTCCAGCCGTTGGCACTACCCAGCTTACATCACCTACATCAGTAGAAGCAGGAAATGACAATCCAGATTGGTAAGATTTAACTTCATTAGAAGACGAAATAGGGGTATAAGTTTGGGAAAAAACAGTTTTTTGAATTTTATCTGCAAATTCTGTTTCCTCTTTTGTGTATTTTACTCCACCTACTTTTTCTAAACTTTTTTGCATTTCTAGTGCCAGAGTTTCGTTTGGTAACAGATTGTATAAACCAGCCAATATCTCATATTTCATTTTGGTTTCAGAACCCAATGCCCCGGCTTCTGCTGCTTTCATAATTCTTTGCCAAATTTCCTCTAATCCTTTGGCGGAAGGGTGTCTTACGGTATATTCCACTAATGCATAATCTGGAACAATGTTAGAGGTGAGGCCTCCATTTTTAATGACATAATGAATACGAGTTTCTGGTGTAATATGCTCTCTCATAAGATTTACCATATAATTCATAGCTTCTACTGCATCTAATGCTGACCTGCCTTTCTCTGGACTGGCCGAAGCATGTGCTGCTAAACCTTCAAAGGCAAAATTTGAAACTCTATAAGCCAATGAAGAATTTGGACTTGCATTATTATTATCGCCTGGATGCCAGTGCAGTACCGCATCTACATCCTTAAAAACTCCTTCTTTTACTAAATATGTTTTCCCTCCACCGGCACCTTCTTCGGCTGGAGTACCTATTAACCTAATTGTACCTTTGATCTTCGATTTTTCCATCCAATTCTTAATGGCTACTGCTGCTGCTACAGAACCAACACCGAACAGATTGTGGCCACAGCCATGTCCATATGCGTTTAATGCTAAAGGTTTTCTTGCAGGAATAGCTTCTTGAGATAGGCCAGGTAAGGCATCCATTTCGGCTAAAATTGCAATAACTGGATATCCACTTCCGTAAGAAGCCACAAAAGCCGTTTGCATTTCCCCAACTCCCTTTTTTATAATAAACCCACTTATAGAAAGCTCGCTTATTAAAGCCGCAGAAGTTTTTTCTTCGAGATAGCCAGGTTCTGCAAACTTCCATATTTTGTCAGAAAGCTCAGAATAATAAGTAAATTTTTGGTTTAAAAATTCGGGTATATCATTTTGAGCTTCACAAATATTGACTAAAAATAAGAAAAAAATGATTTTAAACTTCATAAAAGTAATAGGTTTAAATAGTAGAAAAATATAAATTTAAATAATAGCCATAAGAAAAGAAAGTAATTAGTTTTAATTTAGAAAATGGAATCGAATTTATTTTGAATATTTAAAACAGTTTTTGTAAATTTTTAAATGGATGTTTTAAAAAATGAATAATAATATTAATAAATAAACCCTACATAAGTTTTATATTTGTAAATAAAATTCAGGCAAATTTAAAAAATTCATTTCCTAATGACACGGTCTCAAATAAATTTTATTGTTTTACTTTTTTGTATATTAATCTATTGTTTTATTGTTTTTAGGTCAGATATGATTTATTTTGAAAATAGGCCTAACGTAAATAACTTTTTAAGTTCTTACGGTTTCCATATACTTTCTTTTTCATCAATTGTAGGGGCTTCATTTTTTTTTAATCGCTTGTTTAAATGTAAATTCATTTGGGCGTTTGGTTCTTTTATTATTTTTGAACTTCTTTTAATTGCTTTATTGTTTTTTGGATTTAAATTTTTCCCTCAAGAATTTAAAATTAATAATTTGTTTGTTCCTTTTAAGGTTATGGGCAATAATATTAGATCGACGATTCAGTTTGAGGCTAATATTTCTAAATATGACCCAGAACTTTTTTATACTTTAAACCCTGGCAAAGGCAGGTTTGAAAGTTTTGAATTTGATATTCCCCTTTATGTAAATAGTAAGGGTTTAAGAGATGATGAAAAATCTTTAATGAAACCTAAAATAATTTTTCTTGGAGATTCTTTTACGATGGGTTGGGGTGTGGTCCAAGAAGAAAGCTTTTCTTCCGTCTTTGAAAAGAAGACACGCCTAAATACTTTAAATGGTGGTATCTCTTCTTATGGCACAGCTAGAGAATATTTATTGTTAAAAAGATTAGATATAGACTCTACAAAATTGATTGTAATTCAGTTTCATGACACTGACTTTGAAGAGAATAGATATTATATAGAGCATAATTCATTACCCAAAAGAGATAAGTGGTTTTACGACCAAAATGTTAAGAACAATATGCAAGCGAAATTGTATTATCCTTTCAAGTATTTCAACTCTTTTGTGAAAAATCTGGTTTTTTATTTTAAAGAATTAAGAAATTCAAAAAGAGGCATAGATGTATACGAAAATGGAGCAAAAGATTTTTTCAGTATAGTAAATCAAATTCAAAAAATTTATAAGGGGGAAATTTTAATTACTTATTTGGGAAGTTTTCAGACAACAAATACTTGTATTGATGTGTTCAATAGATATGCAAAAAAAAATGCTATTAATAATGTAAAATTTGTCGATTTTTCTAAAAAGTTAAATCACAAGGATTACTTTTTTTATGACGATCATCTAAATAAATATGGTCATGAGATTGTTGGAAGAGAAATAGCAACTGAATATCAAAAAATGATAAAGTCTGGTAAGCTAAATTAAAAAATTATTTTTAGTATTTAATTATTGGAACACAAATTATTGCTAACTGTTTGGTAATCATACAGTTGTTTGAGCTATTTCAAAAAAAGTTCTTTTATACCTTCATCTTATATCTTCTTTATTAAATAAATTGCAAATAAATTGCAAATAAATTGCAAATAAGTTGAACATTTTGAAGCATACAATGCTGAAAAGTTATTATTCATCATAAAAAAAATAAAATGAAAAAAGTAATTAGTGCTATTTTGATTTCTATGGCACCGTTTACATCATTTTCACAATCTAAAGCCGTGGTAGATATTGCCATAAGTTTAGCAGATCATATTACTTTAGAAGCCGCTGTAAAGGCTGCCGATTTGGTTGCTACACTAAAAAGTGCTGGACCTTTTACAGTTTTTGCTCTTAACTAACGCTGCATTTTCAAAATTGCCTGATGGCACAGTCGCAAACTTTGTTAAAACCAGAAAACAAAGCAACTTTAGCAAAGATTCTCACTTACCATGTTTTTAGTAGAAACATAGCCGCCAAAGCGGTTATGGATGCCATAACAGCTGGGAAAGGCAAAGCAGTGCTTATTATGGTAAGCGGGGGAAAATTAACTGCAAGTATTGTTGGCGGAAAAGTAAAACTTACTGACGAAAACGGAGCTTCTGGATATGTAGTAGCAGCTGACTTGAAAGGGTCAAATTGTATTGTGCATGTTATTGATAGCTTGGCAACTCCAAAGTAATAATTATGTCTTTCATAATAATTCTTCTAGAAATCTAGGGGAATTTTTTTTTGAGATTATTACTAAAAGTTTAGTTACTTGATTCCTATTTTATTATTTTTGAAAACAATTTTTTATTTTTTTACAGACTAACAGATAAGAAATCTTACATTTTAAATCTACCTTTGGTTATTCAATCCTAAAAAATGAAGCAATTACATTTTGTATTTATTTCTATGATTATTACATTTTCTTCTACTGGTCAAACTAAAACTATTGGAAGTTTTATTATTGAAGACCCTACTTTCAAGAGCTTAATTGATATAAATGCTAAAATTGAGATTTTGGCTGAAGGTTTTGATTGGTCAGAAGGGCCTGTTTGGATTAAAGATGGGTCGTATTTACTTTTCTCGGATGTTCCAAAAAATACTATTTACAAATGGAAAAAAGGTGAGGAAGTAAGTGTATTTCTAAATCCTTCGGGCTATACTGGAAAAATGCCTTATAGCAAAGAACCAGGAAGCAATGGACTCACGTTAAGCCAAGACGGACAGCTCATAGCGTGTGAACATGGGGATAGAAGAGTTACCAAAATGCCAATTAACGGAAAAGGTGGAAAGTTTACACTTGCAGATAGATTCAAAGGAAAGCGGTTTAATAGCCCAAATGACGTAGTAGAAGCAAAAAATGGAGATATTTATTTTACGGACCCTCCTTATGGCTTACCAGAATATGTTACTGACCAAAGTAGAGAAATCGATGAATTTGGAGTATATTTAATTTCAAAAGATGGTAATGTACATATGGTTATTGCCGATTTACTGCGTCCCAATGGAGTGGCATTGTCTCCAGACCAAAAAACTTTGTATGTGGCTCAATCGGACAAAAAGGCCTATATTATGGCATATCCCATAAAAACTGATGGAAGTTTAGAAAAAGGAAGATTGTTTTTTGATGCTTCTTACTTAAATGTTCAAGGGTTAAAAGGTGCACCAGATGGATTAAAAGTGGATGAAAATGGAAATATATTTTCTTCTGGACCTGGTGGAGTATTGGTAATTAACAAAGATGGTAAACTTTTGGGCAGAATTGACCTTCCCTCGGCCACATCAAATTTAGCTTGGGGTGAGGACGGGAGTACATTATTTATAACTTCTGATATGTTTTTGATTCGTTTAGAAACCAAAACTAAAGGGGCAAATTATTAGCTAATACAATACTTGTAAAAAAAAATGTAATCAATACTTAGAAAACTTTGATAATCAATAGGAATATTCCTATTTTTGCACCTCGAAAAAAATATACATATAATATTAAATTGATAATCAGTTTTTTTAGATACAAATGGCAATAGTTAACAAAATTAGAGAAAGGTCAGGAATTGCAGTGGCGGTAATAGCTGTTGCATTGTTATTGTTTATTGTAGGAGGAGATATTTTTTCCAATCAAAACAATAGTCTTTTTGGTTCATCTAGCAATAAAATAGGCGAAATAAATGGCACTGGGATAGATTATCAGCAGTTTATGAGTTTAGTTGATGTTCAAAAGCAGCAATTTGAGTCCTCGGGTCAAAGGGCAGCTACTGAACAAGACATTGCACAAATGAGAGAACAAGTTTGGGAAAAATTGATAGTTGAAAATGTATACATGCAAGAATTTGAAGAATTAGGCATAACAGTTTCTGAAGAGGAGTTGAGAGAGCTTGTGCAAGGAACAAAAAATATGCATCAATATGTAAAGCAACAATTTTCTGACCAGGCAGGAAATTTTAATCAAGCCCAGCATGCTGAATTTATTAGATCGTATACAAACAACACTATGCCCGAAGCACAAAAAGGCATGTGGAATAATTTTAAAAGAGAGTTAAAATTAATTAGATTAAGAGAAAAATATACCAATATATTAAATAAGTCTACTTTTATTACTACAGCTGAAGGAAAAGCAGAATATTTGGCTCAGACAGAAAAGGCAAGTGGTAAATTTTTATATGTTCCGTTTTATTCTATTCAAGATTCTACTATTAAAGTGGAAGACAGTGAAATAAAAAGCTACTACAGTAATCATAAAGAGGAATTTACTCCTTTTGATAGCCGTTCTATTTCTTATGTTTCTTTTCCTTTAATCCCAACAAAAGAGGATAGTGCTTCATTAAATTCAGAGATTAGAAATTTAGCAAAAGGTTTAGCCTCTGCTTCGGATGCTCAAACTTTTGCAACAGCTAATTCTGATATTAGGACACCTTACTTAAAAGCAGCAAATGAAATAAGTTTGGAGTTAAAAGCTGCACTGGAGACTACAATTGTAGGTGGTTTACTGGGTCCTTTTAAAGAGGGAAATACCTATAGCATACATAAATACGAAGGAACTGCTATAGATTCATTATTTACTGTAAGAGCAAGTCATATTTTGATTAGATCTGACTCGACCATGTCAGATAGTGCAAAAGCAAAAGCAAGAACAACTGCTATGGATGTGTTAGGTCAAATAAAAGCCGGGAGTGACTTTGCATCTTTAGCTCGTCAATTTGGTAGCGATGGTACAGCACAACAAGGAGGAGATCTGGGTACATTCAAAAACAATGGGAGTATGGTTAAGCCTTTTGAAAATGCTATTTTTGGTTTTTCAGGTGTAGGAGTTTTACCTAATCTTGTAGTAACGGACTTCGGTTTTCATATTGTAAAAGTAACTGAGGCTAAAAGTAATTTAAAATATAAACTAGCTACTGTAAGTAAAGAATTGCAAGTAGGGGAAGCATCTTCAAATGTTGTATATCAGAAAGCAGAAAATCTAAGAGCTAATTCAAAGAACCTTTCAGATTTAGAGATGGCAGTTAAGAAGGATAATTCATTAATATTATTGAATGCTGAAAATATTACTCCTCAATCTACCAATGTAAATACTATTCAAAATGCAAGGGAACTGGTTCTTTGGTCGTATGGAAAAGATGCGGAAGCTGGTAAGCTAGCTGACAGAGTATTTGTTCTGGGAGATAATTACATTGTAGCAGCCTTAAAATCTGGTTCAGATAAGGATGAACCAGCAGCTATGGATTTTAAAGATCAAATTTTAGTAAAAGTTAGAAACGAAAAGAAATCAGAAAAAATATTAGCAAAATTAGGAAATGCTCAAGGCGATTTGATGTCAGTTTCTAAGAAATACGGTGCTGGAGCTTTAGTAGAAGAAGTTATTGACGTAAACTTTTTTAGTGGTATGTTAAATAGTGCTGGTTTTGATGCTATAGCATTAGGTAAATTGTTTGGACAAAAAGCAGGAAAAAGGACTAAACCATTTGCAGGTGAAACTGGGGTATTTGTTATAGAGACTAGTAACAGATTTGTTCCTTCTGTTATCAATGATTTTAAAACTTATAAGGATCAAATTGCACAGAGAGTCGGATTGGGCAGGACTGGTTACATAGGCGAGCAGATAATTAGAGAAAATGCAAAAATTATAGATAATAGATCTAAGATGTTGTAAAAAGTGACATATTAGATTTAGACAAAAAAAGCTCACAATTTATTGTGAGCTTTTTTTGTCTAAAAATGAAAATAACCAGAATAAATTTTTCCCGATCCACTGTTCATTTTAAAAAAAGAGGAAATGACTGATTTTCAATTTTATAATCTAATTTCTCAAGTCTTTGTTTTTTCAAAAAATTAATTATATTTGTTTTGCTTTTATCCATTGAGCTCCCTATGAAATTTTTTATTAATATAATTTTTCTTTTTTTCTTTTTTTTTGCCATACCGAGCATTGCCCAAAGAAATAGTCCTGCAGATAGTCTTATTCAACTTATCCATCGAAAAATGTCAGATACTAGCAGGGTGTTGTTATTAGAACAAATAGCAAAAAAAATCATGAATTCAAACCCTCAGGAATCTATGAAATATGCTAAAGATGGATTAGAGCTCGCTGAAAAAATTGATTTTCAAAAAGGTGAGTCGAGATGTTTAAACCGTATTGGAGCTTTACAAGGATTTTTTGGCAATAATGATGAGGCTTTAAAAACGCTTTTCAATGCTATTAATATATCTACACAAATTAAAGATTTGGAGGGGATTGCTAAAGCAAATATTAATTTAGGTGTAATTTATGGTGATCAAAAATACCCAGAAAAGGCCATTGAATGCTATAAAAAATCGGAAAGAATTGCCATTAGAATTAAGAATCAAGAATTGCTTCAATTATCTTACTTAAATATTGGATCCCAATTTAATGAATTAAAAGAAGAAGATTCGGCTCAATTTTATAGGAAGAAAGCATATGAATTAGCCGTAAAGATTAATAGCAATGAAATTAATATAATTTTGCAAAATATTGGCAATAGTTATAGAAGGCAAGAAAAATATGATTTAGCATTGCAATATTATCATAAGAGTATGTACTATTCTAAAAAAACACTAAGTAATAGAACTCTAGCCAACACCTATTATGAAATGGCAACTGTTTTTAAAGCTACTAAGCGATTAGATTCTTGTATATATTATGCTAAAAAATCTAATGTACTTTCAAAAGAATCTAACCATTTATTGTTTTTGAGTCTTTCGTCTAGGTTATTAGCTAGTTTATTTGAAAATAGTAATCCTAAAATATCAAATGAATATTACAAAACTGCAATATCAGCTAATGATAGTTTATTTAAGCTTGATAATCAAAATCAAATCAAAAACTTAACATTTAAGCAAGAAATACTTCAAAAAGAATTTGAGTTTGCAAAAAAAGAGTTAAAAAGTAAACAAATTTCGGCAATTTTGGGTAGTGTTCTTGGTTTGTTGCTAGTGGTTTCTTTTAGTTTGTATTTACTAAATAAAAATAAAACAAAAGCGAATGAAATTTTAATTTCTCAGAAAAAAGAGATTGAAATTCACCAAGAAGAAATTCAAAAATCTTTGGAAATAGTAAAGGCCACCCAAAAGCAATTGATACTTCAAGAGAAATTGGCTTCTTTGGGAGAACTTACAGCTGGAATAGCCCATGAGATTCAAAATCCTTTAAACTTTGTTAATAATTTTTCAGAGCTTAGTATAGAACTTGCTGATGAATTAAAAACTGAAATAAATGGTGGGGTAAAAGATAAAGATTTAATTAATGATATTTTGAATGATTTGGTTTTGAACCAAGAAAAAATAAATCTTCATGGAAAAAGAGCAAGTAATATTGTAAAAAATATGTTGGAACACTCTAGGGGAAATACTGGAGAAACATCTAATGTAAATTTAAATAAAATAGCGGATGATTATGTAAGATTGTCATTCCATGGAATGAGAGCTAAAGATAAAAGTTTTAATTCTGATTTTGAGTTAATTTTAGACCCAAAACTTCCACTTGTCAAAGCAATAGATGGCGATTTGGGTCGGGTTATCCTTAATATTGTAAATAATGCTTTTTACGCTACAAATAATCTACGAAAAATTAAAGCTCAGCTTGAAGAACCTTACAATCCTAAAGTTACTATTAAAACAATTTGGAAAGAAAAGACTTTAAATAGTAAAGATGGCATAGTGGAAGTACATATTCATGATAATGGAGCAGGAATAGGTAAAAAAAATCAAGAGAAAGTTTTTATGCCTTTTTTTACCACTAAGCCTACCGGTGATGGTACTGGTCTAGGCCTTTCGCTCAGTAATGATATAATTACAAAAGGGCACAATGGCACAATAGAAATTGAAAGTGAAGAAGGAAAGGGAACAACTTTTATCGTTAAATTACCCATTGTAATGAAGTAGATTTAGATAAAATATGAAATTTAGAATTTATATAGTAAGTTTATAGTAGTTTTAACCTTTAAATAGTAATATTATGAAAAACAAATTCAAGTATTTTTTTGCCCTTTGTATTGTTTCACTTTATAATTTAGCTGTTTTTGCCCAACCTAATCCTCCCGATGGTTCTGGTAATTCTGCTGGGGATGACAATGAGTGGTTACAATTTTTGGGAATTGGAATTGTAATTGGCGCTGTTATTGGATTTTTTATTGGAAAGATGATGAGCAATTCAAAAAAGTAATTTTTTAAGTACAATTTAAAAAAAAGCACCTTTAATGGTGCTTTTTTTGTTGTGTGCCCAGCATGGGTAATAGCTATGTGGTGAAAGTCCACTATGAGCTTGGTAATAGGAATCATAAGCTGAAAGCAAGGGTGTTGTGGGTGACTGCGAATCTGAAAGAAACTCTAGGCAAAGTCTTGGCCTGACGAACAGAAACTACATGAGGCTCACTAAAGGCGGATGAGTTTGCAACACAAAACGAAGTCCAATACTATCCAAATCTTTAGGAGTAGATGTAGCAGGTAGATGAGATGAAAGTTATTACCCTTACCTGGGGAGGTCTCTGACATAGTTGTGGATATTTTTTTATTAGAAGCAACAACCCTTGTAGTGATATAAGACTAAGGTCAGAGAAGTCAGCAGACGTCATAGTACCTCAATTTTTTTTT
>JANOMP010000074.1:0-3551 GCA_031420365.1 Cytophagaceae bacterium | reverse complement strand
AATTTAAGAAAATTAGATTTTAATTAAAATTATAATATTAACACATAATAATTAATTTTTTTCTAAAAAAATAGTATTTTTACAGAATTCATAAACAATATAAATATCTATTAATGTCTATTACTTTAGAAACCTACCCTTGGCTTAAACACTACCCAAAAGGAGTCCCTTATGAAATAAATCCAGAACAATATCCTTCTCTAATAGAATTAATGGAAGAGGGCTTTGAAAAATTTGCAGACAATTCTGCCTATTCTAACATGGGAAAAGAACTTTCATTTGGCCAAATAGATACGCTCTCAAAAAATTTTGCAGCATATTTACAAAGTATAGGGCTAGTGGCAGGAGATAGAATTGCCATTCAAATGCCCAACTGTTTACAATATCCAGTAGCATTATTTGGAGCCATTAGAGCGGGTTTAACAATCGTAAATACCAATCCGCTTTATACCCCTAGAGAAATGAAACATCAGTTTACGGATTCTGGAGCAAAAGCTATCGTAATCGTCGAAAATTTCGCTTCAAACCTTGAAAAAATTTTGCAAGAATCTAATATTCAACATATTATAACTACCCAATTAGGAGATTTATTAGGCTTTCCGAAAAAACATATAGTTAACTTTATAGTAAAAAAAGTAAAGAAAATGGTTCCTGCTTTTAATTTACCTAAGGCTGTTAAATTTTCGGAAGCATTAGAGATTGGCTCTAAAAAAAGCTATAAAAAGCCCGAATTGAAGGTAAGTGATTTAATCTTTATACAATATACTGGAGGAACCACTGGAGTTTCGAAAGGTGCTATGTTAACCCACAGAAATTTAATTGCCAATTTAGAAGCTAATAATGTTTGGCAATCCGTACTTACTAATCAAATAAAGGAAGACAAAATAGTGGTAGTTGCCGCTCTTCCTCTTTACCATATTTATGCATTAACGGTAAATGCTTTAACGGGATTGAAAACAGGAGCAATGAATCTTTTAATTACAAATCCAAGAGATCTTGACGGTTTCATTAAAGATTTAATCAAATATCCCCCACATGTCTTTACTGGAGTAAATACCCTTTATAATGGCCTAATGAATCATCCGAAAATTAAGGACGTAGATTTTAGTAAATTAATAATTACATCGGCTGGAGGAATGGCCTTACAGTCTGTAGTAGCCAATAAATGGAAAGAATTAACAGGGAATTTACCAGCGGAGGGATATGGACTGTCGGAAACTTCTCCTGTATTATCTTCTAATTGCCTTATAGGTGAAAACAGGATTGGAACCATCGGAGTGCCATGGCCCAGTACAGAATTAAAAATCATGAAAGACAATGGATCATGGGCAGACTTCAATGAACCTGGTGAAATTTGTGCTCATGGACCACAAGTTATGCTAGGCTATTACAACAGACAAGATGAAACTGATAAAGTAATGTTTACAGACAATGAAGATGGGAAAAGATGGTTTAAAACTGGAGATGTGGGTATAATGGATAAAGATGGCTTTTTTAAAATTGTAGATCGAAAAAAAGATATGATCTTGGTTTCAGGCTTTAATGTATTTCCAAATGAAATAGAAGAAGTTGTAGCTCAATGCCCAGGCGTATTAGAAGTTGCTTGTGTGGGTGTGCCGGATGAAAAATCATCAGAAGCTGTAAAGATTTTTGTAGTAAAAAAGGATGAAAATTTAACGGAGGCCATTTTGAAATCATATTGTAAAGATAATCTAACTGCATATAAATGCCCAAAACATATAGAATTTAGAAGCGAGTTACCAAAAACAAATATTGGAAAAATATTAAGAAGAGAATTAAGAGATAAAAAGCCAATATAAGGTATACAGAACTTAAATAAAAATATAAGCGTTTGTAAAACAGGTTTAAAAACCTGTTTTTTTATGAATTTATTTAGAAAAATCATCACTTATATTTTGATTGGAGTTGTGAGAATATATCAATTTGGCATTTCTCCTTATTTCCCAGATGCATGCAGATATCAACCAACTTGTTCACAATATATGATAGATAGTATAAAAGAGTGGGGTATATTAAAAGGGACCTGGCTAGGCTTAAAGCGAATTGGTTCGTGTCATCCATGGGGTGGGCATGGGTATGATCCTGTAAAAAAGAGAAATAAACTATAATTATATTAATACGTTTAACTTGTTTTTCTTGGATTTAAGGATAGATAATAAAACAAAAATAAACCTGTGGTTAAAGTGAATACAATGCTTAGAATCTGGATGAAATTGGGTTTTATTACCCAGATTGCTCCAATAAATTGAACTATAAGTATAATACACAAGAAGTTAGCTATAGCCTTCCTGGGTAATTTAGAAACTACATAAGAACCTAAAGGAGCAAAAATTATTACAAAAGGAATGCATGCAATCCACATTTCAAAAGCCTGAGACTGAAAATCCTCAATGAAAGCAAAGTGAAGAAAAAAGCCTAAAATGGTTTCTATTGTCATAATTATTATGGAGGAAGGAACAGCCACTTTTTCGTTAATTCCATAATAAATTGTCATTAAACAGAAAGTAAATATATTAATTCCAGTCCCAAAAATGGAGGAAATAATTCCACCTATTAATCCAAAAACTAAAAGCTTTGCTCGATCTGACTGTTGAAATTGTTGAATAGAATCATAAATTATTCTATTGATTTTTCTATTTTCTTTCCATAAAACTAAGCCAAAACTTAGCCATAAAGAAACGAAAAACAATTTAGCCATTGGAGGAGATACCAAAGGAACAATATAGTAGGTTCCGAAAATTAAACCTACCGCCCCGCCTAGACTTACGTATTTTATATAATTCCAATCTACTTTTAATTTTAACCCAAAAATCAATAAAGAGGCGGAAGTCATTCCTATGCTTTGAATAGCAAAAGCAAAATTCCTTGCAACATCAGGCGGGATATTAAGCAATAAAGTAAAAACTGGATAAGCAACAGATGCACTACCTTCTGGACTGGAACCCGCAATAAAAGAACCAAAAATCATGGTAATTACAGCCCAGATATGCTTACTAATGTAAAAAAACAATTGATTTTGAATTACATAAATCAGCCAAGAAGTAAGGACAACAGCAAAAAATAAGAAATAAAGTTTAGGTATTTTTGAAAACTTGAGATTTGTCATTCAATCCGTAAAAATTAGCCTAAACAAATATATGTTGGAAACCATTATTTTCAATTTTCAAATCAAGATTAATTCTAATTCAATTAAAATAAGTCCTATTATTGCATTAATAATTAAATTTTAATGAACTAAAAAAAATCAAGTTATTCAATATAATATATTAAAAAATATACTTCTGCTTTCCAATCTTTTCTTTTAGGTTCGGCCAAAAAAACAGAAAATTAGTGAAATAAAGAATAAAAAAAAATAAATCTTTTATATTGAAAGTATTTAATAAAATTAACTTAAGTACATGACAAAAATTGATAAATATTGATTTTATATTTGTTAACGCCTGATAATAATACTTTTGACAAATAGTCCAATCCATATTTGATGACACTAATTGCTCTTCTGCCGTGCGTTTTTAGTTTTATTGGTTTAA
>JANOMP010000073.1:0-4465 GCA_031420365.1 Cytophagaceae bacterium | reverse complement strand
CTTACATGCGTATATCGTAAGGTGGTTTTTATATCATTATGGCCTAGAAGCTCTTGTATTAATTTAATATCGGTGCCTCGCTCGTGCAAATGAGTAGCATAGCTATGCCTTAAACTATGGAAACTTACATTTGGCGATGCCCTAGACTTTATTTTAGCTTTTTGAAAAACAGCCTGAAGGCTTCTATCAGAATATTGTCCACCATATTGGCCTTCAAATAGCCAATCTTTAGGCTTATACACTTTGTAGTATTTTCTTAATAATTCTAATATACCTAATGACAGATTTACTGTTCGGTCTTTTTTGCCTTTGGCACCTTTAAGATTAATTACCATGCGGGCAGAATGGATATGAGACACTTTTATGTTTACTACCTCACTTACATGCATGCCTGCAGAGTATGCTAAGTAAACCATAGTTTTGTGTTTCAAATTATCAATAGTCGCAAACAGCCTCTCAAGCTCCGCAATTGCCAGTACATTTGGTAGTAGATATGGTTTTTTTTGCCTTGGTATTTCTAAAAAGAACTTTTCGCGGTTCAATATTTGTTCGAAATAAAATTTTACAGCATTCATACGACTATGAACGGTGTTTTCGCTTAATTTTAGAGTTCCTATACAATACAAGAAATAAGCTCTATGTCGCTCACTGTTCATGCTATCTACACTTGTATTTTTCAAAGATATAAGTAAACTAGCAAATTCATGGGTATAGGTTCGAAGTGTTTTGGGACTGTATCCTTTAAGTATTAACGTTTCTTTGTATCTCTTTAAAATCAATTGGTTTTCAGGACATATGTTTGTTTCATGGCCTATGGTTAGCTCTTTTTGATTGATTCCAAACTTACTGCGGTATTCCTTATTATCAATAACATACCAGCACTTTTTAGATTGGCTCCACTTAACACCAACCAATTTTTTAACACGCTCAATTAAGGATTTATCATAATCAAAAATTAGAAATATTACATCGTTTTCTTTATGTTTTCCTAATTCAAATTTTACATGTGGATCCATATTAAATTTCTTTTTTATCTAGCATTATCACCTGATACCCAATTATCTCCGTAACGTACTTTTTTCCTCCGTTTTTATCCTCAAATTACCTGGTCTTCAGCTTTCCTTCTAAATAAATGTGGCTTCCTTTGTGAAGGTATTTTTCGGCCAATTCAGCCAATCCTCGCCAAAGCTATCGGTTATCTGTTATCTGTTATCTGTTGTCGGTTTTTCTGTTATCTGTTATCTGTTATCTGTTATCTGTTATCTGTTATCTGTTTTCAGTTTTCGGTTTGACAATATCTGTTTTCGGTTATCTGTTTTCGTTTATTGTTTTTTGGTTATCAGTTATTGGTTTTTGATTTTCTGTTTTTGATTGCTGTGCTTAGATAACTTTGACTCTTTTTTGTATAATTTTAAACGATGTTATTTTGATTTGAGGATTTGTTCCGTTAAGGTGAATTTATGCTATTTTCTTGTTTTTTTTAGTTCCCCAATTGTGTTTATAAATACTTGAAAATAAGGTATTTATGATTTAAAAATAAGTTTTAAGTCCTACAGTTTCATCCGGTCAGTCACAGTGTTATTGATGGTAATAAGGTGTGAATTAGCTTTTTTCAAAAGTAGGAATTTTATTCTTTCTTTCAAAATTATTGGAAACATATTTTATAGTTGTGTGGTACAGCTCAATTTTACGTATGCTGGATTATATTAATAAACCTAGTCCACCCTGATGAGCCTTTATTTTTACCAGAGAAAACCCCTTTTATTCTTCAATTTTAAAATGTAATTTTGTTCACTTTTAAAAAGAAATACTATTCAACATTAAAAAATAGACTGACTGAAGAAGACTTTTAATTTTTTAATTTTCCCATTTTCCTGAATTCCAAAATTTAATTTTTGATGTCTATCTTTTTTGAACTTTGGCCTATAAATTGGCAAATTGTTAAAGATGAAATGCTCAAAGCTTTGGGTAATAGAAATAAAAGAGGGGAGTTTTAAATTGAAAGCAATAACATTCTTTTTTAGTCCAATTAATTTATTTCAAATAAATGCATAATCGAAAACAATCCTTTTTTAAAAAAGTAAAATTATTTTCTTTTCTCTTTTTAACACTGTCTCTGGTTTGGTTTGGGTTTTCAAGTTTTGTTTTAGAAACAAACATAAAGAGTGAGCCAAATTGGATTTGGCATTTTTTGGGTAGACTACATCCCCTTATCGTACATTTTCCTTTAAGTATTTTGCTGTTTATGGCGGCTTTAGAGTTGTATTCCATTCGAAATTTCAATTCTAAGTTTAGGTCAGCCATCACTATTGGTTTATATGTTTCTGGTTTTTCAGCGATTATTTCAGTTGTTTTTGGACTCTTGTTGGCTCAATATGATGATATAACTGGCGATACCTTAGACAATCATAAAATTTCGGGTTTTATATCTTCTGGTTTTTGTTTATCCAGTGTTTTTTTATCTTGGCTTATTACACAAAAAAAACGAGTATCCCTCATTCCAGTATATCGGATGAGCTTATTTATAGCCGCTTTTGGCATCGTATTAACAGGTCATTTTGGTGGTAGTTTAACTCATGGAGAAGATTTTTTAACAGAGACTTTACCTTTTAAAAATAAACCAATAGCACCCAATCAAACCATGCTTTTGGCTTTTCAATCGGACTCCATAAATTTAAGTACCGAAAATCAGTTGAAATTAGTGGGACAAGTCCGGGCCATTTTTGCTCATAATTGCTATAAATGTCACAGCTCAAACAAGCAAGAAGGCAAACTTAGGCTCGACCAAAAAGAGTTTGTGTATGCAGGTGGCAAAAAAGGCAAAATAATAGCCTTTGGAAATCCTGAAAAAAGTGAGTTGGTGCGTAGAATTTCATTGCCCAAAGGCCATAAAGAGGCTATGCCGGGTAAAGGAAACCCGCTAAAGCCAGAAGAAATAGTTTTGATAAAGTTTTGGATCGAAAAAGGGGCACCATGGCCAGTCAATTCTTTGCAACCCAACTTATTTAGAGTGGCAAAAATGGAACCTCGTAAGCCTGTAATGCCCACAGATAGAGGAGGCTTTGAAAATCCAATTGACGTTTGGGTTAACGCTTATTTTAAGAAATATAGTATAGATTGGCAAAAACCAGTGGAAGATAGAATTTATCTAAAAAGAGTCTATTTAGATATAGTAGGGCTTTTGCCCAGTACAGCAGAAATGGAAGCTTTTTCCAAAGATTCCAATCCCCTAAAGAAAATGGCGGTAGTTAGAAAACTTTTGGATAGAAAAGATGATTATACCCAAAATTGGTTGACATTTTGGAACGATGTATTAAGAAATGATTACACTGGCACTGGTTTTATAACCAAAGGCCGATTTAAAATTACTGATTGGCTCTACACTTCGCTCAAATATAATAAGCCCTACAATGTATTTGTGAAGGAGCTTTTAAGCCCCGACGAAAAATCGAAAGGCTTTATAAGTGGAATTCAATGGAGGGGTACTATTAATGCAAGCCAAAGAGTAGAAATGCAGGCAGCTCAAAATGTAAGTCAGGTGCTTTTAGGATTAAATTTGAAGTGTGCTTCTTGCCATGATAGCTTTATAAGTGATTGGAAATTAGCCGATGCCTACGCATTTGCTAATGTTTTCTCGGAAGAACGCCTGGAAATAAACCGATGCGACAAACCAACAGGAAAATATGCCGATACTCGATTGCTTTGGCAAAATTTTGGTAAGATAGACAGCACAGCTTCCACAGCCAAAAAGTTGGAGCAGATGACAAACGCCATGGTGCAGCCAACAAACGGCAGAATGTACCGAACGGTGGTGAATCGTATTTGGAAACAAATGATGGGTCGCGGAATTGTAGAACCTGTAGATGAAATGGACAACGAACCTTGGTCACAGGATTTGTTAGATTGGCTAGCGGTAGATTTTGTAGAAAAAAAATACGATATCAAAGAACTTATATATTTAATAGCCACCTCAAATATTTATCAGGCTGCATCAAGTGTTTATCCAACGCAAGATGCTTTGTTTACGAATGCCTATCGGTTTTCGGGCATGACGAGACGAAGAATTTCTGCTGAGCAATTTTCCGATGCAGTAAGTCAGGTGATTACACCGATTTTTGAAATGGAAGATGTAAAATATAAAATCGGAGATGAGAAAAAAGGGAAATATCCAGAGATGGTTTTTCCCAGAGCATCATTGGTTGCCAACAACCGTTTTTTAACCGCTCTTGGTCGGCCAAATAGAGAAGTGGTAGTAACCAGTCGTGACTCACAAGCCAACCTTTTGCAAGCTTTGGAGCTTTCAAATGGCGAAAAATTTAATTTAGTATTAAAAAAAGGAGCGGAGCAATGGCAGAAAAAGTTTACTTCTAGTTCAGCTTTAGTTTCAGAAATTTATAAAAGAGCATTGGGTAGAAGTGCTACGGCAAAAGAAATGCAAATAGCCATAGAACTGCTTGGCAACACG
>JANOMP010000072.1:0-1444 GCA_031420365.1 Cytophagaceae bacterium | reverse complement strand
TATTTCGGTCTGAATGCCAAAATCTTTTAATTCATTGTAGATGTCAATAACCTTTGTATTTCTAATATCTGGGCAGTTTTCTTTGAAAGTGAAACCCAAAATTAAAGCCTTGGAATCTTTCACATTTATACCTTTACTAATCATTAATTTTACCGCTTTGTTTGCCACAAATACCCCCATTTTGTCGTTGATTCTACGTCCTGAGCCAATTAAAGCTGGGAAATATCCGAGGTGCTCTGCTTTATAAAGCATATAATAGGGGTCAACGCCAATACAATGACCACCCACTAGACCAGGCTGAAATTTTAAGAAGTTCCATTTTGTGCCTGCAGCCTTTAAGACTTCGGTAGTATCTAATTGCATTTTATCAAAAATTAGGGCTAGCTCATTTACAAACGAAATATTTACGTCTCTCTGGCAATTTTCAATTAATTTAGCGGCTTCGGCTACTTTAATGGAGGGGGCTTTGTAGGTGCCGGCAGTAATTATTGATTTATAGAGTTGATCTACAAATTCTGCAATTTCTGGGGTTGATCCAGAAGTGATTTTAAGTATGTTTATTAGTGTATTTATTTTGTCGCCAGGGTTTATTCTTTCTGGAGAATATCCGCAAAAGAAATCTTGATTGAATTTTAATCCGCTGTATTTTTCTAATATAGGCACACAATCGTCTTCTGTGCAGCCAGGATATACGGTACTTTCATAAATAACCACGTCATTTTTTCTTAGAATGGCACCTATCATTTTACTGGCTGAAAGCAATGGACTTAAGTTAGGTTTTTTGAATGCATCTATCGGAGTTGGAACGGTAACTATGTACACATTTCTATTTTCTCCAGTAATTTCAGGTTCATTTTTTAACAATTTGGAGGTAAAAGTCAATAGCTTTGATTCAAGAATTTGTTCTTTAGTAAGTTCTCCAGTCCTATCGTATCCATTTGAAAGTTCGGATATCCTTTCTTCATTAATGTCAAATCCAATTGTTGGGAATTTCTTGCCAAACTCAGCCGCTAATGGTAAGCCAACATACCCTAAGCCAACAACCGTAATATGTATTTTCAATTTTGTGTAGTTTATGGTTTAAAAAAAGTATTTTTTTTCCACTTCAAAAGTAGGTATTTTTTTTAAGTTTCTTTTCAAAATTTATTTAAAAGGAAAGCTATACCACAAAGTTTCACGAAAATTTCTTTGTGTCTTTTGTGTAATAGCATTCGAAGCTCTTTTACTTTCTTTGCGAGCTATGCCACAAAGTTTCACAAAGCTAAATTATGTAAACCTTTGTGTCTTTTGTGCTTCTTTGTGTCTTTTGTGTAATAACTTTCAAAGTAATTCTTCTCTTTGCAAGCTTTAACACAAAGTTTCACGAAAATTTCTTTGTGTCTTTTGTGTAATAACTTTCAAAGTATATTTAAAAGGAAAGCTATACCACAAAGTTTCACAAAGG
>JANOMP010000071.1:0-19063 GCA_031420365.1 Cytophagaceae bacterium | reverse complement strand
TAAAACAATACTGGAAGCTTTAAATATAAAAAAACGACCCTTCGTGAAATTAAAATCTGTAGTACACAAACCGAAACCCAAAAATCCGCAACTGGCTATTAAAGGCCTACTTAGCTCCGCTTAATACGCAATGTGGGTTAACTGCTTTACATTCAATAAAAATGAGTTTACTGCTATCGTTGGTCAAAATATCAACTTCTTTTTTATCAAAAAATTGATCAGATAAGTATGGGAATCGTACACTCAAATAAATCTTATCTTGTGGATGATTTATTTGCAAGACTTGGGCAGATAAAAG
Organism: Cytophagaceae bacterium; assembly: GCA_031420365.1. Lineage (GTDB taxonomy): Bacteria > Bacteroidota > Bacteroidia > Cytophagales > Spirosomataceae > Leadbetterella. The sequence goes on along the minus strand of JANOMP010000071.1, from coordinate 18,765 downwards.
TTCAAACCAACCTGCGTTGAAATAAAAGAAATCAATATCTGCTTATGTTAAGCTACTTTCAAAGAATACATCACCTTTATTTTTAACCACTAATTTATGATCTTGTATTATTAAGTCAAAGCCTTTAGTTTTAACTAACTTTTGGGATATGATTTTAGAAATACTCTGTTCGTTTTTCTTTACAGTTCTAAACCTCCTATATTTTGATGCTACGTTCTCCAAAAACAACAACCATTCCCTGCCAAACTGTTGCTCTTTTACGAAAACCAAATCCTTGGTAAATTTTGTAAAAGCATCATTGAGTTCAACTTTAGAAGTAATTTTTTGTCCTTGAAGTTAAATATATTTTTCTAAAAGGATTTCCGTAGTTAGGCTATTTTTAGTCTTTTTATTCAACCAATGAAGGTTCTGGTTAGTATCAAAGTAGCAAACATTTTCAGCTTGATTCACTTCATGGGCAAAAGCATCTAAAGCTAAAGAAATGATTTTGGTTCCACTACTGATGTTTGAAATGATTTCATCACCTTCATTTATAGCAGTTAAGTTTGGACAAGCAAATATCATAGTCAAAACCTTCAATCTCAAAAGACTCAACCTAATTTTATCGGTAAAATTATTCTAAAATTTCTACTTCTAAATAACTTTCGGCATATACTTTATGAATTGCCTTTTTGAAATCTGATTTTTGAGCTTTATAAATATTTGGAACATATTTTTGTGGATTAATGTCAAACAAAGGAAAAGCTGTTGACTGCACTTGTACCATTATTTTGTGCCCTTTTTTAAAAGTATGCAAAACATCTTGGAGTCTAAAATCTATTTTTGTAGGCTGATTTGCAATCATTGGCTCTGGCTTTGAAAAACTATTTCTAAACCTACTTCTCATAATTTCCGACCTTACCATTTGTTGATATCCTCCCAAAACTACCGCACTTGGAGTGTAAGGTGTGTTTGGCAAATTCTCTGGATATACATCAATTAATTTCACAAACCAGTCGGCATCAGTTTGTGTAGTAGCCACAAGAAGTTTTGCCATAATTTCACCACCTATTGTTACATTATTTTCTAAAACAGGAGTTTCAAAAACTAAAACATCTGGACGTCTTCCAGCAAATCTTTGATCTTCGCTCATATAAGCCCGAGGGGTGAAACCTAACACTTGCTTATTATTCTCTGTATAGGGTACTGGTTTATTTGGGTCACTTAAATATTCAGAAAATCCTAAAGACTTTGATGTAGTTAATTGCCCTTCAGAGTTAAAATAGTACTTTACTTTTTTAGCGGTAGAAATTGGCCATTTAGCATACTTCATCCATTCTTTTTTGCCTGTATCAAACAAGTATGCCTCCGGTAATCCTGTATTTCCATCTCCTTTTCCCTTTAAAAAATGATTAAAAAATTTGATTTCTATTTGTCTTTGGTAAAATGTTGAGATACTATCGCCAAAATATATATTGGAATGCATGTGATTACCAGTTTCACTTGCCCATTCTCCATGACCAAACGGCCCCATTACCAAGGTATTATAGCTCCCACCATTTGATTTCTCTAAAGTTTTATATATGTTTAATGGCCCTAAAACGTCTTCCGCGTCAAACCATCCCCCTACCATCATCATGGCGGGCATGTTTTTCTTATCTTTTAAATGAGGAATAATGCTTCTGCTTTGCCAAAATTCATCATAATTTGGATGATCCACATGCTCTTTCCAGAAGAAATTATCTGGATAATTTTTGCCAAATTCCGACAAAGGTGTTTGTTTCTTATACCAATCAAAACCATCTTTAATCGCAATTTTTGGATATGAGTTTGAAAACCAATCAGATGTGGTAGGTTGGGAATGCTGCAAACCAAATACAGGGAACGTTAGACCATAACCTAAAGTAAATGCTCCATTATGATGAAAATCTTCAAAGAAAAAATCAGAAACTGGTGCTTGAGGAGAAACGGCCACCAAGGCTGGATGCCCAGATAAGGCCCCTGCAGCTGAATAAAACCCTGGATAGGAAATACCGTACATTCCAACTTTCCCATTAGTGTTGTTTATGTTTTTTACTAGCCAATCTATGGTATCATAAGTGTCTGTAGATTCATCCACATCTTTATTGCTTTTTTTGATGGTTTTTTGTGGCGTCATATTGGTCCATTCTCCCTCGCTCATGTATCGCCCTCTTACGTCTTGATCCACAAAAATGTATTTTTCATACATCATATTTCTAGAATAGAATAGGCTTTTACTGTAATTATCTAAGCCATAAGGTGCTATACTATAACAGGTTCTTTGCATTAACATCGGATATAAATTTGCAGGAGAAGCATCTTTAGGGACATACACTTGGGTAAATAAATTAACCCCATCTCTCATAGGTATGCGATATTCAAATTTCGTGTAGTTGTTTCGTACAAAAGCGGAATCTAGATTTCGGATATTTTGAGCAAAAAGAAATGGGGAACTGATAAAAAACAAAAAAAATAGCTTTTTCATTAATTTGAATATTATAATGGTTGAATTGTGAACATATTAAAAAACTCTTTTAAAGTAATGAATTTAAATAAAATAAAGTTTAAAAGCAAAGTAAATATATTTTAGGAAAAATAAAAATGAAATTTTATTTAATCCACGTTCCTTAATCCAATACATTCACATAAAATCTCAAATTTGAGGTGCAAGATATCTATCTTTTTTGCTATTTCAATAGTAAAAATGCCAATATCTTTTATCCTAGTAAAAGTTGAAATTGGGAACCATGATTTGCTTAAAACACACTTTGCATTCGTGGGATGTACATCATATATAACATGCATGTTTTCAATAAAAAATTATTGTACTTGCTGAATATCCATAGAAAGGTTTTCGTTTTTTTGATTTTTGCAAAGCCAAACTACCCATTCTGAAAATAAATTTTCTTGAATACAAGAAAGCGTGGCGGCTCCAGCATTTAACCCACATTGCGTACCAAGAAGAGTACCAAGAAGAGCTAAGTACGCAATGTGGGTTAAGATTTGTTAGAAATTCTCCATTTTAAATTTTTAAAATGGTCACGGTTAGGCGACCCAATTTTGTGATTAAAGGAATACATTTTATTTTTATTACTCTCGGATGTCAGTAATTTAGAAAAATAAAAAAATTACAAAAAAATATTTATACTAAATGAATTTAGAATTGGTTTACTTTCTGAATTTTTTTAGTATGTTTATGTTCATTTAATTTTAAAAACTATTTGCTATGAATAGGTATATTTTTTCCTGCCTTTCTTTTGTTTTTATCCAAAATTTCAGTTTCTCTCAAGACGCAGACATTCTACAAAAACTACAAGAGGTAGCAATCGTAGATGAAAAAGTGATGATGCCTATGCGTGATGGCGTCAGACTTGCGACAGATATATTCAGACCAAAGACAGATAAGCCTGTACCGGTTATTTTCTCTAGAACACCCTATAATTTTAACGCATACAAAGACGGAAAGATTGGCACTCGTAACTATGAGACTGCCTTACAATATGTCAAAGCTGGTTATGCTTATGTAGTGCAAAATGAAAGAGGTAGGTATTTTTCTGAAGGAGAATGGGATATATTGGGTTTGCCTCTTACGGATGGCTATGACGCATTTGAATGGCTAAAAAATCAAAAATGGTCTAATGGCAAGATAGCAACCTATGGTTGTTCATCTACCGCTGAGTGGCAGATGGCAGTTGGAGCATTAGATCATCCTTCGCATACCACATTGGTGGCACAAGGATTTGGTGCCGGCGTGGGTAAGGTTGGTCCATATTATGAGCAAGGTAACTGGTACAGAGGTGGTGCTACTCAAATGCTCTTCATATCATGGTTGTATGGAGTGCAGAACGATGCCATAAGGCCAAGTTTCCCTAAAAATGCCACACAAGATCAACTCATCAGAGCATCCCGTTTTTTCGATTTGGCTCCTGAACAGCCACCCGTAAGTTGGAAAAAATCATTTAATCATTTACCGGTAAGTGATCTATTAGAAAATTTAGAAGGACCCGTAGGCATATTTTCAGATATGGTAGCTAGAAAACCAAACGATCCAAAATGGTTTAAAGGTGGTTTGTATCACGACAACATGAAGTTCAACAAACCCACCTACTGGTTTGTCAGTTGGTTTGATGTGTCTTCTTCGCCTAATATTGAGTTGTTTAATCACGTAAGAAAAAATGCGGTTGATCCAAAAATAAGAGACCAGCAGTACCTTGTAATTGCCCCTACCTTACACTGTTCGTTTACAAGAGCAACGGAAAATACAATGGTGGGTGATTTAAATGTAGGTGATGCAAGACTTGATTACAATGCCCTATTAATGGGTTGGTATGACCACTTCCTAAAAGGGGAGCAACCAGATTATCTTAAATCATTGCCAAGGGTAAAATACTATACTATTGGAAAAAATATATGGCAAACTTCTGAAACTTGGCCTCCTGCCAATATGCAAATGCAGACCATTTATCTGAATAGTAACGGAAAAGCAAATACCATGTATGGAGATGGTAAATTGAGTAATGTGAAGCCCATTAAAGACACTCCGGATAGCTATTATTATGACCCTATGAATCCAGTGCCATCTAATGGGGGTAATGTCTGTTGTACAGGTGATGCAATACAAGGGGGCTCTTATGACCAAAGAGCGATAGAGACTAGGCAAGATGTATTGGTGTTCACTACAGAGCCATTTGCGGATGGTGCAGAATTAAGCGGACCAATAGAAGCAACTTTTTATGTATCATCTGATGCCAAAGACACTGATTTTACATTCAAAATAATAGATGTATATCCAGATGGCACTGCATATAATCTAGATGAAAATATCTTCAGAGCAAGATATAGAGATGGATTTGATAAAGAAGTGTTTATGCAGAAAGACAATATCTATACTATTAATTTCAGTCCTGTGCACTTGTCGAACTATTTCAAAAAAGGACATAGCTTGCGTATTGAGGTTTCAAGCAGCAATTTCCCTCGTTTCGATAGAAATCTAAATACTGGTGGGCCCAATTACAATGAGGCAAAAGGGGTTGTGGCATTGAATAAAATTCACCATTCTGACAAATATCCTTCTCAGATTAGAATTCCGATGATTGTAAAAAAATAAATTTAAGGATAAGGAATTTGCACTAAATAATTTTGGCTATATTTAATTAAGTCGCTGTTTTTTTTGTATACAGATTTATCAGAAAACAAACACGCATTGAAAAATTGTCCTTTAGATGAGCAGAATCTAATTTTCAAAGGGAAGTGTTTTATGTTCAGATTCGCACCCACGCTATGTAGCCTATGCTAAAACTAATAAAATTGAACATAAAACTATAAAGGCTAACGTAAAAAAATACGTTACTGAAGGCAAATATCATATCCAACATGTGAATCAGACCGCAAATGAAATGAAACAATGGTTGGGTTTAATGGAGTAGCGATCAAATATTTACAAAATTATTTAATCCCTACAATGTGTCATTGGATATAAAATTTATCACCATTCCATTTTGCTGGATTATTGATAATGTAATTTGAAATGGTTTGATACGATTGTTCGTTTCGTATTATGTGTTCGTGGTAGTTGCGTTGCCACAATTTGCCCATTGTTTCATTTTTTGATTTATAAATTTCCAAACATCCATTTGCCACCAATGATTTGTATGCACCCACAATATCAGAAATCGTTGCATTCATAGGGGGAGGGCTTGCCCCTGCCCTAATATTGGAAACAATATCCGCCCCAATATCCGTTTGGTTATTTCCATTATTTTGGGTAACCGCAAGGGTTGTCCCCACGTTGTTCAACACAATAATACCGTGAATATGATTGGGCATTATTTGAAATACATCCAATTCAAAATTTTCAAATCGTTCGGTTAATTTTATCCATTCGTTGTATGCAATTTGTCCGAATTTATTTAATGTCATTAGGGCCGTAGGGGCAGGGCTTGCCCCTGCCCCTACGGCTGCCCCTGCCCCTACAGCAATTTCACCAAATAAACATTTACGATTGTGGCAACATATTGTAATAAAATATGCCCCTGCCTGCGAATAATCATATCCTTTTAATCGGATAGACCTGCGGTGATGTAAATTAGGATTGTAGGACATTAGACATTGTAATTTTTGATAAATTTTCTGCAATCTTTTTATTTAGGTCTGTTTCTTCTACAATTTGTTTTTCCAATTCTGCTTTCAAAGATGTAAAGCGTTCTACAAAATCAAAATCATCATCCTCATCTGCCAAACCTACATATCTGCCCGGGGTAAGCACATAATTGATTTTGGCAACTTCTTAAATGGTGGCTACTTTGCAAAAGCCCGCTACATCTTCGCAAGGGGTTGTTGAGCCTGCCGAAGCACGCCAATTGTGATACGTGCCTGCAATCAATGCGATATCCTCTTCGCTTAGATCCCTATTTTTCTAGTTTTCAATAAAGACCCCCATAGTTTTATTCATTGTGTGTCCTGCAGACGGCCTTAATTTTGCGTTTCGACGCACCGCCGGGATGCCGGCTCAGTCTAAAAAGAATCGGAGCGTCCCACCAAAAAAACATTAACAAATCGGTACGCCTCGAATCGAATAAACCTAAAGGGCGTTGCCCTTTAAAATTTTATTATTAGCTATTTAAAAATTGTATATTAATTTTCCACTTCAAATTTTCAAAATGCCTACCAACGAGTATGTTACCAAAACTGTTTTTTTTTGTTTCAGTAATATGGCATTTATTTTTTTGTTGAAAATTTCTTTAATGTATTTAAAATAAGGAACATATATTTTTTTCTTAGTTTCGGTAATATTTTCAAATTCACCTTTGAGTTCAGGTAACCGATAATTGTTGTTGTGCAAATATACATTTTAAATGCTAAATTTAACGTCCTTACTTTTAAGGCAAAAAAATGATAATTTTAACACAAAAGTAAAGCATGATGGCTTTATAGCCCAAGTTATAGAAACCATTCTAATAGACCTTAATCTACATTTTAGCGGCTTAAAAAAGTCAAGTGATGGGATGTATTCCCTAGTCTATTCTGATTTTGTGATGCCAATGATAAATGCAATAAAAGAAAAGCAAAGCATAATTACTGACTTAGTTAAAAAAACATATAAAATAAAGGATTTTAAAAACACATCTCTAACATTTGAGTTAATCGCTGAAAATTCAAATATCGAAGGCAAATCAAGTCCCAATTGACCTTAACAAATAAAACTTACAAAGATCTGTTTCTGAATTTTAAAGAAATAATAAAAAAAGAAGGAAATGATAACACCAAACATTGAGCAAGATGACATGTTTTTTGTGAAAATGATTTGGATTACAATTATTGCTTTAGCAACTATCATGGTCTTAGCATTAATATTATTATCAATTATTAAAAATTGATTATCAATATAGTTTAATCCAAATAAAAAAAATAAAGAGACAATAAATGTTGGAAACCAAACCAGAAATTTTAGTTATTTTAAATTAAAGGCTAAATAAAAAATTGCTTTCAGATTATTGGGATCTGAGAAAAAAAATTAATTGAAAAAATTGTGACAAATCAAAGGGAAAAGTTAACTAATGAAAGAAAAAACCTGAAACAAAAAAAAGAAGCATAAATCACTAATAATTAGCTTTCTATACTTCTTTTGTTTTCTTTTAATTAGCTGATTTTCAGCTATCTAGTACCGGGGACGGGAATCGAACCCGTACGAGCGATAAGGCTCACAGGATTTTAAGTCCTGCGTGTCTACCAGTTCCACCACCCCGGCGGGCATTATCCCCTTTGAAAAAAAAAGCTCCACTCGAACGCGGAACTTAGGCTTTCAGAGCGAAAGACGGGTCTCGAACCCGCGACCTTAACCTTGGCAAGGTTACGCTCTACCAACTGAGCTACTTTCGCATTAAATTAAACGTTTAAATACCGTTTTGTTTAATGTGGGTGCAAAGATAAACCCACTTTTTTTATTTGTCAAGCCTTATTTAAAAAAAATAGAAAATATTTTCCTTTTATTCCTTCATCAATCGTATTTTTGTAATCACAAAACCAATTGATGACAAGAATACCTGATTTTACTAAAAACGCTGACGGACTTTTACCTGCTATTGTTCAAGATGTTAACACTTCCAATGTGCTAATGCAAGGGTACATGAATGCTGAAGCGTATGAATACACATTGAAATCTGGTAAAGTTACCTTTTACAGTAGATCTAAAAATAGGCTTTGGACAAAAGGGGAAACTTCAGCAAATTTTTTAAATTTGGTTGAAATATTAGTTGATTGTGATGGCGATTCATTACTAGTAAAAACACTACCTAATGGCCCAACTTGCCACACTGGTGACGACACCTGTTGGCAAGAAACCAATGACTCTAAAGTGATGTTTATTGAGAAATTAAGTAAAATAATTAAAGATAGAAAAAACAACCCTTCTGATGCATCTTATACCACTTCACTATTTCAAAAAGGCATTAATAAAATTGCACAGAAAGTAGGTGAAGAAGCAGTGGAATTAGTAATTGAAGCTAAAGACAACGACAAAGAGCTGTTTTTGGGTGAAGCTGCAGATCTTTTATTTCACTATTTGGTGTTAATTGAAGCAAAAAATTACACATTAAATGAAGTTATAGAGGTTTTAATAAAAAGACATAATTTAAAATGATAAACTATTTAGTTCGCTTAGTGATTTGTGCCCTTGTAGTTATGATTTTGCCAAAGTATCTTAAAGGTATAAATGTAGATTCTTTCCAAACCAGTATTATTGTAGCTCTGGTAATGAGTATTTTAAATACTTTTGTTAAACCTATTTTAAATTTAATAGCAATTCCAATAACCTTTCTGACTTTAGGCTTGTTTTCATTACTTATCAGTATTTTTATAGTGTATGCTTGTGACTATCTGGTAGATGGTTTTAAAGTTAATGGCTTGATTCCCCCTTTAATCTTTAGCATTGTGTTGTCTATTTCAAATAGTTTGGTAGGATTGTTTCAAAGTAAAGATTAAAAATGAAAAACATCTTGTGGCTTATTTTTGTAATAGTCTCTTGTCAATCGCGAACGCCAATCACTATTTCTAATTTTGATGCTGGAAATTTTAAAAACGACAGGGGAGGATGCAAAAACGAGCGATTAAAAGCCCTGCCTATTTTAGAAGCCAATAAAAACAAATTATTAGGGTCATTCGAGAACCAGATTTTCTCTACATTTGGTCGCTATGACTATCAAATATTAGATAAAAAAAACGAAAAAATATTTGTGTATTTTTTAGAAAAGGGTGCTCATTGTACTCAGATTCAAAATTCCAGCCAAGCCCAATGTATGATAATTTACTTAAATTCAGTTTCTTTGGTCAAAGAAGTGATCTTTCAAAAAGGAAATCCAAAATAGTTTTTTTTGTAAATTTAAAAAATGTCAGAATGCTTAAAATGACATTTCTTAAAAATAGAATTTTAGAAATAAAAATTACTTCTAGAAATTTAGTTTTAAAATTAAATACCTTCCATTTAAGTTTTTTCTACACTGCCAATCATTTTTATTTTTTTTGGAGTTTGCCAACATGTTTTTGTAGCATTTTGTAATGAAAAGTAGTTGATAGGATAGTCCCCTTTATAATAAACCTATTTTTTGCTTCGTTACTAAAAATATCAAAGGAGTCCATTTGTTAAAAATTTATATTAGTTGGTTCTTAGTGTTTTTTGGAGTTTTATTTCCCTACATTGCTAATTCCCAAAATTTCTTTATACTCCGGGGTTTTGTTTTTAACGAATCCAATGAAGCTATTTCTTCTGCTACCATTCGCGTAGTAAACGAGAATGCAGGAACTACAACAGACAAAAACGGGAAATATGAAATACGGCTTTTAGAGGGCTTAAATAGGCTTTCAGTGTCATCGACAGGGCATAAAACCGAAATTTTTGAGGTAGTTATTGCGAAAGATGTAGTAAAAAATATATTTTTGAAAATAGACGAAAAACTCCTTAATGAAGTAGTCGTAAAAACCAAGAAACGCGATTATGCGTATGAGGTCATTAAAAATGTTGTGGATAACAAAGCCAAAATTCAACAGCAATATCAGAATTTTAGGACGAATGTATATATAAAAAGTGTTGAAATAACAGAAAAAAAGCCTGAAAAAAAGCCTGAAAAAAAGAAAGATGAAAAGAAAGATGAAAAGAAAGATGAAAAAGAAGTTGATAATGGTTCTGAAATAATAGATAAAAAGCCGGTACTTAAAGATTCTATTCCGAAGTTAAATCTTTTTGAATGTTCACTTATTCGACACCAAAATGTGCAAGGACAACAAAAAGAAGAGAAAGAGGGTGTAAAGAAAATAGCCGACCAAAGCACCCTTTTTTATAAGTCGGTAACAGATGGAGAATTTGATTTGTATAAAAATCATCAAAAAATAGCCAAAATTGGTGATAATGAGATAGTCTCTCCCTTTAGTGATTTAACATTTCTGAATTATAAATTTTCTTTACTAAAATATTATTTTGAAGGAAGTACTAAAATCTATAGAATAAAAGTGAAGCCTAGAGATTTAGGCAATGCTCTTTACGAAGGTGAAATAGAAGTAATTGAGGATGAATGGGTGTTGAAAAGTGCGGATTTGAAATTAACAAAGCGTGCCTTATTGCGTTATGATGAATTTGGGTTTAAACAAACTTTTGAGAAAATAGAAAACAGATGGATGCCCACCCAAACGAGGTATCATTGGAAAGTAAAAGAGGGTTCTACAAAAAAAATAGGTGTCACAGAGGTTTTTCAAAAAGATTTTATTTTTGATTTAGATTTGCCTAAAAGATTTTTTGGAGCTGAAGTGGGAGTTACCACTGAAAAAGCCTATAAACAAGACTCCTTGTTTTGGAAAAACATCCGCCCAAAACCTTTATCAAAAGACGAGCAGACGGTTATTAAAGAAAAAGAGCGAATGGAAATCTTAATGAATTCAAAAGTTTATTTAGATTCAACAGATAAGGTGTATAACAAAATTACGTTTGCTAAAATTGTCTATTCTGGAATAGGATATATAAATAGATCTAAAAAACAAACATGGTTTTTTGACCCCATTTTAGGCTTTATTGACCCACTAGCTATAGGAGGCTGGAGAATCCGATATGGTATAGGCTTTTACAAAAGGTTGGAGAATAGAAAGCAAGTTAATATTCACACAAATTTTACCTACGGAATCAAAAACAACGATTTGAAAGGCAACGTCAGCCTTTTTTATTTTTATAATCCAATTCGAAATTCAAGTATTAATATAGGTTTTGGCTCAGGATTTAATGTGATCAATGGTAATGCCACGCTCGCAGATATAGCACGAAGAAGTAATTTTTATCAGAACGAATTTTTAGACTTTAGGCACAGAACTGAGGTTTTTAATGGCTTTTATGTAAATTCTCATGCATATTATGAAAAACGAAAAGATTTGTCAAATTATAAATTTGGAGAATTGGGAGATCGACTTTTTGCTACTAACTCCTTACAAGTTTTTCCTGAAAGCTATGTATATAAAACAAATTTTGGGATAGAATTTACCCCTAGGCAGTTATATGTAAGAGAACCCAATCAAAAACAAATTTTAGGTTCCAAATTTCCAACTTTTAGTCTAGATATTGCGAAAGCTTGGCCATTTTCAGGAAGAAAAACCAGTAATTTTACCTACATTTCTGCCACAATTCGGCAATCGTTTAACATCAGCACTTTTGGAACTTCAGAATATAGAATCGAAATGGGTAAATTTTTGGATACTACACGCTTGGCTATAATGGACTACCGCTATATGAGAGGGGGAGATAGATATTTCTTCTCACCTGCAATGTACACTTTTCAGTTGATTCCAAGAACTTTTCCTATGTTCAATTGGTATTTTGAATCCCATTATTTACATCAGTTTAATGGTTTTTTTACTTCTAAGGTGCCTCTTTTCAACAAAACAAAAATCAGAGAAATGGCTGGTGCTGGGTTTTTATATGTGCCGGAACGGAAATTTCAGTATTCAGAAATATATTTTGGCTTTAATCGTGTTTTTAAAATTGGCCGCGAAAGAATTAGATTAGGAAGCTATTATGTATTAGCCCAAAGCAATGAATTTGGAATAAGAAATGGAATTAAGTTCTCAATTGAACCTTATAATCAAAATAGAAATACCTGGAGTTTTTAGCGTCTAATCTATTAAATTCACTGGAAATACAGTATTAATTTTTTTAGAAGTAGAATCGACAAAATAAAGATAAATAATGTTAATTCCCTCCTCCTATTGCTACTTTTCTCAAAATGGATTCTATAATTTGACGTGTTGTGATGCCATCGGCTTCTGCTTCATAATTTAGAATAATTCTATGATTAAAAACATCCGTCACCAAAGCTTTTATGTCTTCTGGTAAAACATAATCCCGTTTGTCGAAAAATGCAAGAGCTTTGGCTCCTTGATGTAAAGCAATGCCAGCACGCGGAGAAACTCCAAATTGAATATATTTGGCTTCTTCTTTTAAGCCATATTCTTCAGGATTTCTTGTTGCAAAAACCAGTTCTACAATATATCTCTCCAGCATGTCAGAAATGGTAATACCATTAATAATTTTCTTAATTTCAAGAATATCCCTTTTACTTAAAACAGGCTTAACATCTTCCACAAAATCCATGTTAGAAATTTTACGAATCATCTCCAACTCTTCTTTTTTATCAAGATAATTTACAAAGACTTTCATCATAAATCTATCTACTTGAGCTTCAGGCAGAGGATAAGTACCTTCTTGCTCCACTGGATTTTGCGTGGCCATAACCAAAAACGGGCGATCTAATATATACGTTTCCTCTCCAATTGTCACTTGTTTTTCTGCCATTGATTCTAAAAGAGCGGATTGCACTTTGGCTGGTGCCCGATTAACCTCATCTGCAAGTATTAAATTCGCAAAAATAGGTCCTTTTTTAACTTCAAATTCTCCTGATTTCTGATTATAAATCATCGTACCAATTAAATCAGAAGGCAACAAATCTGGAGTAAACTGAATTCGACGAAAGCCTAAATCCAACACTTTAGATAAGGTGTTAATGGTTTTTGTTTTAGCCAATCCAGGCACTCCTTCCAACAATATGTGCCCCTCCGTAAACAAGCCTACAAGAAGTCTATTAACTAAATAATCTTGACCTACAATAACTTTCTTCACTTCATTAAGTACACCTTCTATTTTAGAATATAATATGTCTAATTTCTCCATGAATTTTTAATAATCAAAAACATAAAAGTGAAATTAAAGAATAAATGCCAAACCCCGAATGTTTCGATAAAATTTCAAATTATTTTATTCTTAAAAAGCGGTCTCTTCCAAAAAAATCTTGAATAATTTCTACAGAGGGAAATCCTGCTTTTTTAAAAACTTCTTCCGTTTCTTTACCCAAATTGCTATTTATTTCTACTAGTATTTCTCCATTTTTAGCTAAATGGGCTTTCGCGATTTCTGCAATTTTCTCGTAAAAAATTAAAGAGTTATGATCCTCCACAAATAAGGCAAGATGTGGCTCGAAAAGCTTTACATTTTCCCGCATTCCTGCCATTTCTTTTATTTTAATGTATGGCGGATTACTTACAATTAAATCAAATTCGATTTGCTGAAATGGACACTGAAAATCTAACATGTCGGCCATTTGAAAATCAACTTTAGCTTTAAGGTTTAATGCATTTTTTGTAGCTACATCTAGAGCGCTTTCTGAAATATCAATAGCAAAAACAGTTGTTTTATTAGCATCTAAAGCTGCTGAAATAGCTATACAACCACTTCCAGTGCCTAAGTCTAGTAGATTACTAGGCTTAAACTCAATAATTAAATCAACTATTTGTTCTGTTTCAGGCCTTGGAATTAATACATTGTTATTTACAAAAAATGGTCTGTCTCTAAACCATGCTTTTTGAACTATATATTGTACAGGTACATGGTCATTTAATTGATTTACAATTTCTTGAATTTTTTTTAAATTCACATTTTCTAGAGCGGTTTCTAGTATTAGATCATTTTTTGAAATTCCAAATAAATCGTTTAAAATCAAAAAAACAATTTCCTTGGCTTCATTTGTTTCATAATATTTAATTTGTGAAGCCATTTTCACAAACAGTTCTTTGGCATTCATCATAAAAAAAGGAGAGCATAGGCTCTCCCAATATTTTCTTTAAAAAAAATCATTATAGTTTCCTTACCCAAATATTTCTAAACTGAGTTTTGTTATTATGATCTTGAAGTGATAATACATCCTCTCCATGAGCCGTTGGATAATTATGTAAACCTATATACAAGGTAAGGCCAGCAATTGTAGAATTATTTTGGACCAAAACCCCGTTATGCAAAACTGTAATTCTTGCTGGACTGTCTAATCTTCCATCTGGTTTAAATCTAGGTGCAGTATAAACCACGTCATACATATTCCATTCCAATGGACTTCTCATTGCATTTACCAATGGAGGCACATCTTTATATAAACTACCAGCTTGCCCATTAGCATACGTTCTGTTATTATAACTATCTAAAATTTGTAGTTCATATCTATTTTGAAGAAACAAGCCGCTATTTCCACGACCTTGACTTACATTCTCTACAATATCTGGTGCAGAAAACTCAATATGTATTTGGCAATCGCCAAATTTCATTTTAGTTTGAATTCCACCACTTTGAGGCACCACTTCCATGTGATCGTTATCTACTATTTTCCAAGGAGCTGGTTTTGTAATATCCTTTTGACTTACCCATTGATCTAAATTTTTCCCATCAAATAATACTATGGCATCAGAAGGAGCATCTCCAACTTTTTTTGCAGGAGTAATTATTTTAATTTCTGGTTCCCAAATTTCCGTCATTTCGGGTTTCATCGGCATTGGAGAAACTTCTGGAGGAGTACTTGTGTATCTATTTTGGCCAAAAGCTAATTGAAATGAGCTTAAAATGCACAATGTTGACAATCTCAGTGAAAGGTTTATTTTCATTTTCTTGGTTAATTATTTTTAAAACACCAAATTAACAACAATTATTTACTTTTTAAAAATAATTTAGAAATTACAGTACTATTTTCATGTGGAAAAAATAAGTTAAAATGGAAGAAAAACGTTTATCTGCTTTTCAATAAAATTTTGGTAGGTTAAATTAGTGAATTCTCCATTTTCAAAGTGTTTGTCTATCATTCCTAATTTAATTCGTAAGCCTAAAACATTAGCGTTTAAATGACTCAAAATATCATTTAAGTGACCTAATCCCACGGCATTTCCCAAAACACCGGATGAAACTCCAACCAAACATACCTTTTTATTGCTAAGGCTATCAGGATGCCTTAAGCCATCAATAAAGGTTTTTACTACTCCAGGAAAAGAACCATTGTATTCAGGAACAATAAAAATAAGTTTATTACAATTGTCAATTGCTTTTTGAAATTCATTAAAAGCTTCACTTTTACCAGAGTTTTGATATAATGCCGAAAAAGCAAAATTATGAGGCAAATTATTCAAGTTAATTATTTCTGTTTCTTGTCCTTTAGCTTTTAATTGTTTTTTATAATAATTGGCTATTATTTCAGTAAATGAATCATTCCTATTTGTGCCAACAATAATTCCAATTTTGTTTTTTATCATTAAAATTTACATTTTTGTACTATAAGAAAAACAACAAAATAGAGACTAAAGAGTTTCAAAAAAATGGTAAATTCTTTTAGAAATCAACTAATTAAGCTTTCTAATCCCCAAAAAGCTTTAGAAAAAGCTTATTTTTTTAAAACAAAAAAAGGCCAATATGGCGAAGGAGACCAATTTATTGGATTAACGAATGGACAAATACAAGAATTATCTAAAAAGTTTAAAGACGAATTATCTTTAAACGATTTGAATAAACTAATGAAAGACCCAATACATGAAATCCGTTTTGCAGCATTAACTGTGATGGTCCTTAAATATAAAAAAGTTAAAAATGAAAACTATAAATGTGAGATAGTAGACCTATTTCTTGAAAATGTTGAGTATATCAACAATTGGGATTTAGTAGATTGTTCGAGTTATTTTATTATAGGGCCCTATTTTCTTTCAAAAATAGACAAAAAAATTCTTTTCGATTTAGCAAAAAGTGGTCATTTATGGTCAGAGCGAATTGCAATTGTTAGCACTCTTCATTTTATAAGAAACAATCATTTTCAAACTACCTTCGAGATTTCAGACATTCTATTGACCAATGAAAACGATTTAATCCATAAAGCTATGGGGTGGATGCTTCGAGAAATATGGAAAAAAGGCGGAAATGAGGCAGTGGAGAAGTATATCAAAAAAAATATTAAAGCAATAGCTAGAACCACTTTAAGGTACGCTATAGAAAAAATGCCTGAAGTAAAACGAAAAGAATTTTTAAAATTAAGATAGGATGATTTACTTATTTTAGCTATTTATCTAAAATTTGGCAAAAGATAAATATATTATTGTGGCAAAAAACCACCACTTTTTGTATTTTTGTAACGAATTAATTTGATTGCCTTCTTCATCCGGCTATAATATAAAAATTTCTAATTTTAATTCAAAAATTTAATCTATGAGCCAATCTTTAATCAAACCAGGGGTAGTTACTGGTGATGCCCTCAACGCTTTGTTGCGTCATGCGAATGAAAATAACTATGCCATGCCTGCTGTTAATGTAGTAGGAACAAATTCTGTAAATGCCGTTTTAGAAACTGCCAAAGCGGTAAATTCTCCAGTAATCATTCAATTTTCGAATGGTGGTGGAATTTTTTATGCTGGAAAAGGCCTTTCCAATGAAGGACAAAAAGCTGCTATTGCGGGTTCAATTTCTGGAGCAATGCATGTACATCAAATGGCGGCACTTTATGGAATTCCTGTTGTTTTACATACCGACCATTGTGCTAAAAAACTCTTGCCCTGGATAGACGGACTCTTAGAGGCAAGTGAAAAACATTATGCAGCAACTGGTAGCCCATTGTATAGTTCTCACATGATTGACCTTTCTGAAGAGCCAATAGAAGAAAACATTGAGATTTGTGCCAAATACCTTACAAGAATGGCAAAAATGGGAATGACATTAGAGATTGAGTTAGGTGTAACTGGAGGAGAAGAAGATGGAGTGGATAATTCAGACGTGGATAGTTCAAAACTCTATACACAGCCTTCTGAAGTTGCTTATGCATATGAAGAACTATTAAAAATTTCTCCAAATTTTACTATTGCTGCCGCATTTGGAAATGTACATGGTGTTTACAAGCCTGGCAATGTATCATTGCAACCAATAATTTTAAAAAATTCTCAAGATTATATCAAAGAAAAATATAAAACAGGTGATATGCCAGTTAATTTTGTTTTTCATGGTGGTTCAGGTTCAAGTAGAGCGGAAATACGCGAAGCTATTGGATATGGAGCAATAAAAATGAATATTGACACGGATATGCAATGGAGTACCTGGGAAGGTATTTTGAAATATTATAAGTCTAAAGAAGGATATTTGCAATCACAATTGGGTAGTCCAGATGGCCCAGATTCTCCAAATAAGAAATACTATGACCCAAGAGTTTGGTTGAGAAAAGGAGAAGAATCTATGATAGAAAGACTTAAAGGTGCTTTTGAAGATTTAGACTGTATAAACCGTTGTGAGGGTTTGGTTTAACAATTGAGTTTTGAAGTTTCTTAAAATTAATACAATTAAATCCCGATAAATTTGATTTTTCATTTTATCGGGAATGATTGTTTTATACCCGTCCGTTATAATAGACTATCAGCTCTTCAATTTGAACATATTGTAAAAGCATTATTGTTTTTGCGTCTTTAATTTCTCCAGTTTTTATCATATTTAAAGCAATTTTAACCAACATTGCTCAGAACGCTCGAAATGGTCGGTCAAAAAAATATTTTTATAAAATATTGATGTTTTTTGATAAATATCAATTTTTTTTTCGACCCTATTAAATTCCTATATCATTGATTGTGAGTGTTATATATTTTACGTTTTTTCATTTGTAGTACACAGGGGTTTGACTTATTGGTCAAGTCAGCAGTACCTTTGTGCATGATTTTCAAAAAAAATATCTAGTTTTAAGTTTTTAGTACAGATTCTGAATAGATTAATCATCTTTAGAAACAATAGAATGAATCTTAAAAAAAGCAATTAGAAAATGAAAATCAGTAGTGCACAGACATAACTAAATAGGGTGTAAGTGTCTGTTAAATAAACACTTGTATGAAACTATACGCAATATGGGTTAATGAAACATATTTCTTAGGTGATAGTACATAAATTGGAATTGATAGATATTATTCCTTTACACAAATCAGCATCGTAAAAAACTGGCATTACAGGATTTAGAGTGGAGAAATATTATTAAACAAAACCTTTTAGAAAACTAATCACTGATTGTTCCATTAATCTCATTCCGAATATATTCGGACCGTCCGTATGAAATTTTTTAAGCAAGTTAAATTGCTAATAATTAGATAATTAATTTAAAAAGTCATGGCGGTCGGCCAGTCAGGATTTTTTTTTGTGAGTGCTTTTGGCTGAGCTGACATTCCAGTTGGCCCGACATTCGGCTTTTTTCAATTGGACAGGCATACCTGCGGTGCGTCGAAACGCAAAAGTAAGGCTAACAACAAATTCAGTAAACAGGAATCATTAATTAATTTTATAAAATTCAGGGTTTCACTCTAAATCCTGTAAATCCAAAAAACTTAATTACAGACCATACTATTACCAAAGCTACAAAACTATGTCTAGAGCAAGTTGGTATCAAAGTATGGTAGAATTTTTATTTTCTCAATTCC
>JANOMP010000070.1:0-40687 GCA_031420365.1 Cytophagaceae bacterium | reverse complement strand
TGTTAAGAAATAAGGTTTACAGAATTGACGAATTTATTTTGTTATTTTTCAAGGCAAAAAATCTTTAAATAGTATAGCTATTCAATGATTTTTTAACGAAGAAAAAAGGCAAAAGAAAGAGACAAAATGTAAAGGTTATTTTGTGTCAGATCCTAAGAGGTTATATTATTTAAGAGTTCTTTAATTTTACTGAATTTATTCTTCGTATTATTTAATTTTTATTTTAACCAATTCGAAAAGGATTTCTCTTCGTTAGATAATAAACTTTTGTTTCGTATGATTTGCAATTTAAGTAATTTTTTAGGATTTACAGGATTTAGAGTGAAGCCCTAAATTTTATAAACTTTAAATAATGATTGCTGTTTACTGAATTTGTTGTTAGCCTTACTTTTTCCGGTTTGCCGGTCCAATTGAAAAAATCCGAATGTCGAGCCAACTGGAATGCCAGCTCAGCCAAAAACACTCACAAAAAATTCCTGAAGGCCGTCCGCCATGAATTTTTAAATTAATTTTTTAGTTATAAGCAATTTAACAGTGCTTAAAAATTTTCATACGGACGTTTTTGTGATTAATGGAACAATCAGTGATTTGTTTTCTAAAAGGTTTTATTTAATAATATTTCTTCACTCTAAATCCTGTAATGCCATTTTTTATTTTTAAAACGACGGCATTAGTTTTATAGTCGTAGTGTAGCCAGACTCTTTGTTTTGGTTGCTTACTTCATTTACTTCTTTTACTGTTGCTTCTCCTTTCGTCCATAAAATCTATACTATCTCAAGCTCCGAATCTGTTAGTTTTTGTAACGACATTTTTATTTACGAATTGTTTCATACAAATATAATAAGAGGAAATTCGTAATTTATCTAAGAATAATTTCGTAAAAATGTTAAAATTTTTATCTTGTAAGACGTTTATCAATTAATAAGGCAGGAGAAGGGAGGATATATAGGTATAGCAAAAAAAAGCCTTTCAATCATTGGATTAAAAGGCTTTTCTTAGATATTGTTGTTTTACCAAGTCAATGCTATTTTCACAACAGTGGTGTCCCATTCAATTTTTATCTCAGAATCAGTAGCTGTAATTGTAAGTTTTTCTACCTCTGCCTCTGATTTATTTGATTTTACTTTGATTTCAGTTACGTTTTTGTCTTTAACTTTTTCATAACCGTATGCTCCCCATTGCTTTAGTTCGGAATTTAAAATTACATTCCATTCACCTGTGTTTGGAACAGTAAATAAAGAGTAAGTGCCTGCTTTTACACTTTTTCCGCCAAAATTAACATCTTTTTTGAATGTAACTTCCGTAGCAGTATTAGCACCTGTTCTCCATACTTGGCCAAAAGGTACAAGTTTTCCAAAAATTTCTCTTCCTTTTTTTGAGGGTTGTCCGTAGGTTATTTTTACGTTAGCACTTTCAGAAGTAATTGCGGGGCTTTGGGCCGCTACTTGGCTAAAAGAAAAAATTCCAGCTACAAATAACCCGAATACAAATAATACGTTTTTTTTCATTTTTTTTTTTTCATTTAGTTTTTAAAATTTATTTAAGCCACAAATATCTTAACGAAACAATTGCTTAATTAGTTTTCTCCTATAGTTTTTTTGTCATTTCTATTGGATTAGTTGGATGTGGGTTTACAGTATCTGACTCAATCAATCCATCCCTTAACCTTACAATTCTGTGAGCATAATTTGCAATATCCTCTTCATGAGTGACCATAATGATAGTATTTCCAGAAGCGTGAATATCATTAAATAGTTGCATAATTTCGTATGAAGTTTTTGTGTCTAGGTTGCCAGTAGGTTCATCTGCCAATAATATGGAAGGTTTATTTACCAAGGCACGTGCTATAGCAACTCTTTGTCGTTGTCCTCCAGACAGTTCGTTGGGTTTATGTAAGGATCTATCTCCTAAACCAACACTTTCTAATACTTTTTGAGCCCTTTCTGTTCTAGCTGTTTTTCCAAAGCCTGCATAAATTAGTGGCAAGGCAACGTTTTCGAGGGACGATTGTCTCGGTAAAAGGTTAAAAGTTTGGAATATAAATCCTATTTCTTTGTTTCTAACTTCCGCCAACTCATTTTCGGTCATTGAACTCACATCTTTATTGTTAAGAACATAAGAACCGGAAGTAGGAGAGTCTAGACAACCAATAATATTCATCAGAGTTGATTTTCCAGACCCAGAAGGTCCCATAAAAGCCACATATTCTCCTTTATTGATTGAAATTGAAATATCTTTGAGTGCATCTACAATTTCGGCACCCATTATGTATCTTTTTGCTATATTTTTGGTATCTATTATTTTCATTCTTCCTATTGTAATTCAAAGCAAAAGTAATTTTTTATTGTTAAAGGAATTTATTTTTTCCATTAAACCAATATTTATAAGGATAAAAGGTTGTCTCTCACTTTCAATCGGTAATATTGCTTTTTTTTCTTTAATGTTCTCTTTAGATTAATAGGAATATAATTTTAGTTATTAATATAAAATAATGACAACAATTTCTCAAAATCATATTCAAGTGCTGATTTTTGGTGCTGGCCCTATTGGCTTGGCTTGTGGTTTGGCCTGTCAAAATGCAGGATTAACGTATTTGATTTTAGAAAAAGGCTGTTTGGTAAATTCTTTGTATAATTATCCAAACACGATGACTTTTTTCAGTACTTCTGAGCGTTTGGAGATTGGAGACATACCATTTGTTTCTGTTTCCTCTAAACCCACAAGATCAGAGGCATTAGAATATTACAGGAGGGTTGTTCAGTCAAAGAAGCTAAACATTAATCTATTTGAAGAGGTTTTGAACCTTAATAGAGAAGGCGAACAATATGAAATTGTGACTTCAAAAAATAGGTATTCTGCAAAATATATAATTTTGGCAACTGGTTTTTATGATATTCCTAAATTAATTGGGGTAGAAGGAGAAAATTTAGCGAAAGTTAGCCATTATTATAAAGATCCCCATTTTTATGCTTTTCAAAAGGTTTTAGTAATTGGCTCAAGCAATTCTGCAGTAGATGTAGCCCTAGAGACATTCAGAAAGGGATCAGAAGTAACTATGATAATTAGGGAACCAGAAATAGGGAAAAGTGTAAAATATTGGGTAAAGCCTGATATAGAAAACCGAATAGTTGAAGGGTCAATAAAGGCATACTTTAATTCGAATGTTTCCAAAATTTCTATAAATGAAGTGGAGGTTAATACCCCAAAAGGTAAAATAACCATTGATAATGACTGGGTGTTGGCGATGACGGGCTATCAACCAAATTTGCTATTTTTAGAAAAACTAGGAATACAACTATCTGATGATCAACAAAAGAAGCCATTTTTTGATGAAAAAACCATGGAAACCAATTTGCCAAATGTATTTTTAGCAGGGGTAATTTGTGGAGGATTGGACACCAGAAGTTTATTCATTGAGAATTCTCGAGTTCATGCAAACTTAATTGTAAACAAGATTTTAGAGAATTTGCTATAAATTTCAAAAATAGCATTCTTCCAATTAATTATTTGTCAATCAATAGTTTACTGTTAAATAATATATTCCTATACTTTTTTATAAAAAAGAATGCTTACCTTTGCGGACTTTTTAAGGGCTTAAAGTACCCTTTCGAGTAAATAAAAACTTTTAAAATATCCTTTTTTTAAGGAAAAAAAATGCAAGAAATAAGAAATATCGCCATCATTGCTCACGTTGACCATGGTAAAACTACCTTGGTTGATAAAATCATACATGCATCAAAGATTTTTAGAGAAAATCAAGAATTTGGAGATTTAATTCTAGACAACAATGATTTGGAACGTGAAAGAGGAATTACTATCACATCTAAAAATGTTTCTGTAAGGTATAATGGAGTGAAAATTAATATTATAGATACTCCAGGTCATGCTGACTTTGGTGGTGAAGTAGAGCGAGTTTTGAAATTAGCCGATGGTGTAATTCTTCTTGTGGATGCCTTTGAAGGGCCAATGCCGCAAACGCGATTCGTATTAGGAAAA
The DNA here is from genome assembly GCA_031420365.1 of Cytophagaceae bacterium. Lineage (GTDB taxonomy): Bacteria > Bacteroidota > Bacteroidia > Cytophagales > Spirosomataceae > Leadbetterella. The sequence goes on along the minus strand of JANOMP010000070.1, from coordinate 36,691 downwards.
GCTATTGACTTAGGTTTGAAGCCGATTGTTGTGGTAAACAAGGTAGATAAAGAGAACTGTCGTCCTGACGAAGTACATGAAAGCATATTTGATTTGATGTTTAACCTTAATGCAACTGAAGATCAATTAGATTTTCCTTGCCTTTATGGTTCTTCAAAGCAAGGATGGATGAGTACAGATTGGAAAGTTCCTACAGATAACATTACACCACTTTTGGACGCAATCATTGAATTTATTCCAGCCTCTCCAACAGTCGAAGGCACTCCTCAGATGCAAATTACTTCATTAGATTATAACTCTTTTGTGGGTAGAATTGCTATCGGAAGGGTAGCCAGAGGTACTTTGAAAGAAGGAATGCAAGTTTCTTTGTGTAAGTCTGATGGTTCTATAAAAAAGATGAAAATTAAAGAGCTTCAGGTTTTTGAAGGGCTTGGAAGAGTAAAAGTGGAGAGTGTAAGTTCAGGTGAAATTTGTGCTATTACAGGCTTAGATGATTTTGAAATTGGTGATACGGTTGCAGATCTTGAGAATCCAGAATCTTTAGAAAGAATTTCAATTGATGAGCCTACTATGAATATGTTGTTTACCATTAACAATTCTCCGTTTTTTGGTAAAGAAGGTAAGTTTGTTACTTCCCGTCACTTAAGAGAAAGATTGATGAAAGAAACAGAGAAAAACCTAGCATTAAGAGTTCAGCAAGGGGACTCTGAAGATAAGTTTATAGTCTTTGGACGTGGTATTCTCCACCTTTCTGTTTTGATAGAAACCATGCGCCGCGAAGGCTATGAGTTACAAGTTGGGCAGCCTCAAGTTTTATACAAGGATGGTCCTAATGGAGAAAAATTGGAGCCAATAGAAACATTGGTGGTAGATGTACCAGAAGAAACTGCTGGTAAGGTAATAGAATTAGCTACTCAACGTAGAGGGGAATTGTTAATTATGGAACCGAAAGGAGATTTGCAACACTTAGAGTTTAAAATTCCCTCAAGAGGTTTAATAGGTTTACGTTCAAATGTGCTTACTGCTACACAAGGAGAAGCAATTATGAATCATAGATTTCAAGATTATGAGCCTTACAAAGGCCCAATTCCTGGTAGAAGCAACGGCTCGATGATTTCTATGTCAAATGGGCCGGCTGTTCCCTATGCCATTGATAAATTACAAGACAGAGGTGCGTTTTTTATTGATCCGGGCGAAGATATATATATGGGAATGGTAATTGGAGAGCATAACCGTCAAAATGACATTGTTGTAAATCTTCAAACAGCAAAGAAGCTAACAAACATGCGTGCATCTGGATCGGATGATAACGTGAAAATTGCTCCAAAGATTAGTTTCTCTTTAGAAGAATGTATGGAATATATTCAAAAAGATGAATACCTTGAAGTAACTCCTAAGTCGCTTAGAATGAGAAAGATATTTCTTGATGAGAATGAACGTAAACGCATGGAGCGTGTATCGGATTCTAACGCTGTTTTAGTTTAAACATACTTTCTTTTTATGGAATAATTTTTAAAGGAAAATACATTTTTTTTACAATTTAAGCCCTGATTTTAGAATCGGGGCTTTTTATTTTGTTCTAATGAATGCCTATTCTAAAATTTCTTCATATTATTTGTTACTTTTGACTTTAAAAAATCTAAAATAAAATTATGGAAGATTTTAAAATTAAAAGCATCTCAGTAAATAATATTGGAGTATTTGAAAATTTCAATCTGGAATTTAAAACCAAGGCAAATCAAAATAAAGCTGAAATACACATTATAACTGGAGAAAATGGTTCGGGAAAAACGACATTATTGATGCTGTTGGCGGGAATGTTGTTTCCTCAAAATTCAAATCCTCAGTTATTATCAAGATTAAGATTTAAGAATGAAAATAGTAATTACAAATTAACTTTTTCCGACAATCAAGATGTAAAGCATTCTTACTTAAATGGTACTTTATATTCCGAAGGTATTCCATATTTTTTGACCGAGTATTGGAATAGTATTAATAATTTTAGTTTTTCTACTTTTGATTTTGCAGTTTTTGCATACTCGGGATACAGACAAATCGAAGGGAGTTCAATTTCGGGTATAAATGAAATTCAAAATTCTCCATTTGAAAATATCTTGAGTTTTAAAAATTCTGTTAATCCCCATCTTTTGTTGCAGTGGATTGCTAATATGAAGGCTTATGAAGCGTTGGCTTTTTTAAAAGACAACAAGGAAAAATCACAAAAGTATAAAACTACACTTAATAAAATTGAATCGGTTATCTCAGATATTATTGGAAAACAAGTAAAATTTGAATTGAATGAAAATCCATTTAGTGTGACGCTTATTGTAGATAACCAGCCATTAACCTTCGATAATTTGCCTGACGGTTTAAAGTCAGTAGTAAGTTGGATAGCAGATTTGTTAATGAGAATGGACAGGATAAAATGGAAAGACGATTTGGATGTTTTTGACCGTAACTTTGTTTTATTTTTAGATGAAATTGAAGTTCATCTTCATCCAGCTTGGCAAAGGAAGGTTTTACCTGTTATTCAAAAATTATTCAAAAATGCTCAAATTTTCGTATCTACACACTCCCCTTTTGTAGTTGGCTCTGTGGATGACGCTTGGATTTATAAACTAAAATTTGCTGGGGGAAAATCTGAAATTGATGGTGAAGTTTTACTTTCTCAAGATGGAAATAGTGTGCTAACTATTTTGAATGAAGTGTTCGATATTGAAAGTTTGTATGGAGTTGAAATTGAAAACCAATTTAACCAATTTTATCTACTTAGAACACAACTATTGAATGATAAAGAAAATATGGAATTAGTAAAAACCTTTTTTGAACTGTCACAAAAACTTAGTAATCAAAGTGAGGAAATTTCCAATATTATCTCTATGGAAATTAGGCAGCTAAAAAATCATTTTGGAATTAAGTTAGATTTGCCGTATGAGACAGTTAATTAGAATAGCACAACCAAAGAAGTTAGAAGAAAATTGGGAAAAGTGGGGTAAAAGATATTTTGAAAATAAATCTGCCAATAATTCATATTTGTTTAAATGGAATATCATAAATGGCATAAAATCTAATCACCTATTAGCTCCCATTCTATTGAAAATGTCCGATAATCATTGTCATTACTGTGATAAGTTTCCTTTGTTACATGGAGATTTAACCATTGATCATTTTAAGCCTAAAAGTAAACCTGAATTTTATAGTATTGCCTACAAATGGGATAATTTGTATTTATCATGTAATCATTGTCAAAGATGTAAAATGGAACAATATGATTCATGTTTATTGAGCCCTGATGAATTCAATTATTCTTTTAGATTTTTTTTTATTTATAATTATTCTACGCATGAATTAGAAATAAATCCGCAAATAAGTCCAAAAGATCATTCAAAGGCGGAAATTACCCTCAGTATTTTTAATTTCAATCATCCTAGTTTAACTACAAGTAGAAGGCATGCTTTCGAACGATTTATAGCTAGTTCTAGTCCAGATATTCAAGATTATCCGTTTCGATTTATTTTTGAATAAAATTAAAACAAAAGTATGCCTCAATATCTAATTTTAGGGTCAGACCCTAGCACTCCTGGAGCACTTGAAAAGCGAATGGAAGCACGACCTCGACATTTGGCTCTTGTAAAAAAGCTTAAAGAATCTAAAAACTTTATTTTTGGTGGGGCCCAACTAAATGAAAATGAACAAATGAAAGGTTCGGCTTTAGTATTAGAGTTTGCAAATGAGGTAGAATTGCAAAATTATTTGGCTATTGAACCATATATTGTGGAAGAAGTTTGGGAAAAATATGAAGTTATTCCATTTAAATCAGCCAATGTCTGAAAAAGAACTTTACATGAAAAGAGCCTTGGATTTGGCCGCTCTTGGTAGAGAAAGAGTAAGCCCAAATCCTATGGTTGGATGTGTGATTGTGCATAATGATTTGATAATAGGGGAAGGTTTTCATGAACTTTACGGCGAAGCTCATGCGGAGGTAAATGCAATTAATTCTGTAAAAGGCAAAAATATTTTATCAGAAAGTGATATTTATTTAACTTTGGAGCCATGCTCTCATTTTGGAAAAACTCCCCCTTGTGTTGATTTATTAATAAATTATAAGGTTAGAAAAGTGTTCATATCTGTCCTTGATCCTAATCCATTAGTGGCAGGAAAAGGATTAGAGAAACTTAAAAAGTCTGGTATTGAAGTGGAAATTGGGTTGTTAAAAAGTGAGGGCTTAGAATTAAATAAAAGGTTTTTTAAAGCAATTTCACAAAAGTTGCCTTTTGTGGTAATAAAATGGGCGGAAACAGCAGATGGTTTTGTAGCTAATGAAGACGGTAGCCCATTTAAAATCACCAGTAGTGTTTCTAATTTGCTTGTACATAAATGGCGGTCAGAAGAAGCTGCTATCTTGGTTGGTAGCAATACCATTTTAAATGATAATCCACAATTAGATGCTAGGCTTTGGCCAGGTGGGAAAAGTCCTATTCGGGTTTTGATAGATAGAGATCTCAAATTAAAGCCTGAATTTAAAGTTTTTGAAGACGGACAAAAGACTATTGTTTTAAATTCTATTGTAGAAAAAATGGAAGGGAATATACACTTTGTTAAGATAGAGAAAGAGAATAATTTTCTTCAAGAAGCATTAAAACAATTAATTAATTTAGGAGTAAATAGTGTTTTTGTGGAGGGTGGGCCAACTTTAATTCGGCAATTTTTTAAAGATGGGCTATATGATGAAATAAGAATTTTTAAAAGTAAAGTAATTTTAAAAAAAGGTATTGATGCCCCCAATGTGCCCTCTGGAATAGCAATGCATTCTCACGAAAAAATTATGGAAGATTTTCTCACTATATATAAACGCTAATTCCAACTATTTTGCGTTAAATTAACTCCTTAGTTTACCCCTCGGCAAGTCCGACCTTTTATATGTCTAACGAAAAACAATTAGTAGAGGCCTGTATTCAAGATAATCGGGTAGCTCAGCGTCAGTTTTATGAACTGTATGCAGCAAGATTGTTTGCATTAGCTAGACGATATATGAAGGATAAAGACGATGCTCAAGATGTTTTACAAGAAGCATTCATTAAAATTTTTAGACACATTAATACCTTTCGATTCGACTGCCCTTTAGAGGCTTGGTTAAAACGAATTGTAATTAATACCGCCTTAAAAGCTATTCAAAAGAATGGACAAATGAAAATGGATGACATCGATACCCATTCAGGATTTATTTATGATTCTCCTATAAATTTGGGCTTAGAAAATTTATCCATGGAAGCCTTGAATGCAATTATCCAAACATTGCCAGAAGGCTGTAAGACAGTTTTTAATTTATATGCTGTAGAAGGATATAAGCACCAAGAAATTGCGGAAATGTTGAACATAACCGAAGGAACATCAAAGTCCCAGTTTTCAAGGGCTCGGCAACTTTTGATGAAAAAATTAGATAAGGAAACGACAAGAATTTAAAGTGGAAGCAATCCACAAAAGAATTGATATATTTATGGAATCGGAACAAAAATCATTTGAAAAACAATGGGAGGAGGCTTTAAAAGATGTCTCTGAGTCCCCACCAGATTTGGTATGGCTAAATATAGAAAAAGAATTAGATAATAAGAAGAAACGAATTATTCCGTTTTTTTGGTTGAATAAGCATGCAATTCAAACTGGAATCGCCGCCTCCTTGGTTTTGACTTTAGGATACTTATTGCTTATTAATAAGTTTAGAAAAAATGATGAGGAAAATCTTTCCCAAAAATCTGTGTTATCAAAGTCAATAGAAAAGGGAAATGAAAATAAGCAAAAATTAGCGAATGATAGAAGCAATCTTGAAGTTAAAAAAAGTTTTGAAAATGGAAAAAGCGTTTTGTTTTCAGAAAGGAAAGAAAAACAAAAATTTAAAAATGAGAATGATTTAATTTATTCGCAAATAGCTGAAAATCAAAAGCATGTTAATGGAAATAAAACAGCTATTTTTTCTGCGGCCGATTCTCCTATTTTCCAAATGGAGGACAATGCTGAATCGATAAATGGCTACAATGGAGTAAATTCCGTTGCAGTTAATGATAAAATTGCACTTAGTCAAAATGAGAGTGTGAATTCAATAGTTTCAAAACTTAAGTATGAAAAAATACACAATAGGGGTTTTAAGGCTTTTAAGAATCGATTTGTATTGAATAGAAATAAGTTAGCATATGAATCGCCTGTGATTGTATCAAAAACTAAAAATAAAAGAGAAAGAATTTATTTAGGATTTAATTCTGGAGTTGCTCCTTTTAACCCTAACTATGAAGCTTCTAGCTTTAATGGAGAAGCATTAGCCTCTGCCAGAAACGATGCAAATTCTGCCTTTAGCTTAAAATCAATGCAATCAGAAACTGCAGCGTCCAATTTAAACCCTGTATCTGATATTTTACAAAGTAGTTTACCTATTAATGAAATAATTTCTGGAAGATCTTTAAATCTTGGTTTTAACATTGGAAAAAAAATAGGCAAAAAAATTGGTTGGGAAAGTGGAGTAAGGCTATTAAGAGCTAGCTCTTCAATGAATTCAAATGTTTATAGTATTAATGAGAAAAGGGGAGAAATTAATTCGTTTTTTCAAGCGAATTATATTAAATCTAATAGAGATAATCAGACTATTATTTCTTTGAACGAAATCAATACGCAATCCTATAATTACATAAATATTCCCATTCAACTTACTTTTAATTTACCTCTATACAAATCTTTTGGAGTTGAAATTTTGGGTGGATTTTCGAATGATTTTTTGTTGAAAAATCAATTCAATGGAACTAATTCACAGAATACTAGTTTGAATTCAGCTAATTCCAATTTTAATTTTATGAGTTTAAGTGGACTTGGAGGGCTGAGATTAAATTATGAGTTTGGCTCTCAATGGCAAATAAATTTTGGGTCCAATTTTCAACATGCTATTAATTCTGGTATTTCAAAAAATAGTGATTTAAGTTTTAGACCTTCAATGTTAGGGATAAATTATGGAATGAAGTATAGATTCGACTAATAATAAAGGAAGCATTCTGGAGCAGAATGCCTCCTTTTAAGCTTTGAGTTAATCTATTGTAATTATTCCTATTCCTGCATTTATTTTAACTGTTGCTCCTCCACCATTAACCTTGCCTTTAACTTTACCCGACTTAAGATTGTTAGAGACTTTAGTTAATTTCTCACTTTTTATCCTAGAACCGCTAATATCATAGTCCATTCCCTGATTAAATGGCAAATTAGCTCTTATATTTCCTGCACTTGTTGAAAGGCTTACTACTTTTCCCATTTTAATAATTTCAGCATTAATATTCCCTCCGCTGGTTCTTGCTTCTAAATCCCCTGTTATTTTTTCTAGATTAATAGAACCTCCTGATGTTGCAATAATCAAACTTCCATTTATGTTTTCGGAATTAATACCTCCACCACTGGTATTACCTTTTATATTACCTTTTAAATTTGTTAATGAAATGCCTCCACCAGAAGTATTTACGTTAATTTCGCCTTTTGAATCCGCCAAATCTATTCCACCACCACTCGTATTTAAAAATATCTTTCCTTCGCTATTAGTAAGTTTGATACCACCTCCAGAGGTTCTTCCATCAATTGTGCCAGCCAGTTTATTTAATTTTAAACCTCCGCCACTGGTTTTAAAATTTATATTACCGTCTAAATTTTCTAAAGTTATACCGCCATCGCTAAATGTTCTAAGATCAGTAGATATTCTTTCTGGTACATTAGCCTCGAAACTAATAGAAAGACCATTTTTCCAATTCATATTCTTTTTTGATTTGGCCAAACATGTCAAGGTATTTCCTTTCATTTTAACTGAAAACTCATAGTTTTCTAGTAAATCCTTAATTTCACTTATGGTTAAATTCTTTTTTATACCATTCCCTTTAATAAAAACTTTGATAGTAGATTCTGAACTGTTGGTTCCTGAAACTGTCACTCCACCACCAGAGATGTTTATTTTCAGTTTGTTAATATTCTTTGATGGGAATTCTTTTGTTAAAAATGGGATATTTTCTTCAGAGAATGAGCTGAACTTTAAGGCCAAGGCAAAGAATAATGCGACTATTTCTTATTAGATGATATTTTATTTAAAAAGTTGCATATCAATTCTAAAACATAAATTATCATTAAACCAAATAGCTTCTAATCCAACAACGATAAAATATCTTTTTCTGAAAGTGACTTCATAAAACTATCTTCTGTTGTTATTAAATCGTTAAAGAGTTGTTTTTTAGAGTTTTGAAGATCAAGAATTTTTTCTTCAATTGTATTTTTGGATATAAATTTATAACTAAAAACAGTATTTTTTTGCCCAATTCTATGGGCTCTATCAATAGCTTGTGCTTCTATTGCGGGATTCCACCAAGGATCTAAAATGAATACATATTCTGCTGCAGTCAGGTTTAACCCTACTCCGCCTGCTTTTAAAGAAATCAAAAACACTTTTTTGCTTGGATTGTTTTGAAATTCATCTACCAAGTCTTGGCGATGGGTGGTGGAACCATCTAAATACAAATACGGAACGTTGGCAGCGTCTAATTTTGCTCTAATTAAACTTAGGTGTTTCACATACTGACTAAAAACTAGCGTTTTGTAGCCTTCTTCTACCACATCCATTAATTTAAACATCACATCATTATCTTTGCCAGATTCCCCTATAAAGTTTACATCAACCATTTTCGGGTTATTTGCTATTTGCCTTAATTTGTTTAAACCTTGCAGTATTAAAATATTCGATTTATTCGCTTGTTTCAGTTCCTTTTCGTTAATCAGTTGATTTCGAATATAGGATTTAGTTTCTTCATAGAGTTTTTCTTGTTCCCCAGTCATATGGCAATATTGAACCGTTTCTATTTTTTCGGGTAAATCTTTTGCAACTTGAGATTTATGTCTTCTAAGCAAAAATGGTTTTATTTTTGAAAATAGCTTTTGGAGCGTAATCTCATCTTTCAATTTTTCAATTTGATGCTGATAATGGTTTTTAAAAAATCTTTCTGTACCTAATAATCCAGGGTTAATAAAACTAATTTGGGACCAAAGATCTAAGGTGCTATTTTCGAGAGGAGTACCCGTAAGAATTAATCTATTGGTAGAATTTAATAACATTACAGACTGGAAAATAATAGAACTAGGATTCTTTATGGCTTGCGATTCATCTAATATGGTATAATTGAATTTGAATTTTCGAATGAATTCTACATCTAATCGTAAAATTCCGTAAGAGCAAATGACCAGATCAAAATCCTTGAATTGATTAGCATCTTTTGATCTATTTGGGCCAAAGTGTATTAGGATTTTAAGTTTAGGGGTAAATTTTGTTGCTTCTTTTTGCCAATTGTAGATAAGAGAAGTTGGCATTACAATCAAACTTGGGTATTCAGCATGTTCTTCCTTTAATTTTTGCAAAAATGCTAGAGTAGTTACAGTTTTTCCAAGTCCCATATCATCTGCTAGACATCCACCAAAATTGAAGGACTTTAAAAAATGTAACCAATCATAACCCGCTTTTTGGTAGGGGCGAAGCTTTCCTTTAAAAAATTTTGGTAACGCTATTTCCTCTATTTCAGCAAAATCTCGTAAGGTTTGTAATTTTCGGCTCATTACAGTGACAGCTAAACCTTCTTTTTCTAAATTATAGACAAGGCCAATTTGATGTTTTTTTAATACTTGATTTTCGTTTTCGTCAAGCTCAAGATTATGAAAAAGCTCAGAATACTTCGTAAACCATGAAATAGGAATTATAGCGATTTTTCCATCAGGAAGCTCAAATTCTTTGATATTGTTTATGATATATTTTCGAAGTTTTAAGAAAGGAATTATAAATTCACCAAACTGTACAAAAGCATGAACATCAAACCAATCATTTTTTTCTTCAATTTTTAATTCAATTTTTGAATACCCCAAAAAATATTGAATATTACCTTTATTTATTTGAACAACTTTAATTCCTTGATCTTCTAAATAGCTAGTATGCTCTTGAAACCAGCTAATGGTTTCGACTTTAGGTAGAGACAATCTTCCATTTCTAAGGTCTAGTCCATTACTTTTTAAACTTGTAATAGTGTTTTTTTCTTTTTCTAAGTCTTTTTTTAATTTATAAAAAATCCAAGAATCATTCTTTTTTTCTAAAAATACATGAGAGGGGGCACTGAAATTATCGTATCTAAAGTTGTATTCTCCATAGTTAAAGGAAAGATCAATAAAAAGTTTAGTATCTGTATTTTCTTCACTATCTATTTGTGAACCAAACAGGTCCATTGTTTTTACATTCTTAATTTCTGAAACTAATAATTGAGGTTCAGCGTCTTCTGTCTTATTTACTATTTCAAATCCTTTGGCGAAAACATTAAAATTGGCTACTAAAGGCACTATGAATTTTTGGTAATACATCTCCTCTATTTTTTTTGGAATTATTATATTGGGTTTATCCAAAAATGGTTTTATTTTTTTTCCGTCGGCATATTGATCAAAAAGATATAACGTACTGTCTAACAGCATACAAGCTGGTAAGTCATTAATTATTTTTGCATTTTTAAATTGAAATTTAACACTATCGGCTCCACATTTTATGATTGGATAATATACCGTTTGATTTTCTTGCCTCTCAAAATGAAAATAAGCCCGAGCGGGTTCTTGCTTTATTTCTATGGATTTCCAAGTAGGAACACCATCGTTTCCCATTACAAAAAAATTCTTTGATTTTATTCTGCTGAAAATCTGTTTTTTATGGGTTTCAATATATGTTAAAATGTTCTCTTTTAATAACTTATCCCCTTTTTCAGTATCAAATACTTTGGAAAAAAAATCATGTTGGGTTATTTTTTTTGTATTAAATTTCTTAAATATTACTTCTTGTTGAATATTATCAATAAGTTTTACAAGCTCATAGTCGAGTTCGTCTAAGCCTGAAGCAAATTCAGAAATGTTTTTTGAGGAAACATTTTGACATTGAAACGTTACTTCATTCCTGTAATTTAGTTTAACAACAAAAGACTCTACCAAAAACCCAAGATATTGGTGTTCAAAAAGGCTATATATTATTTTAAAGGGCTCGGATGGAGAAACAAACATTATAAAATATTGATTTAAAAAAAAGCTAACAAACTTAATCTATTGATTCTATTGCTGCAAGAAAAATGATTAAGTGTGGAAAAATACTTTAGCTTTTAAATCAATTCATTTAAAAATTTCTTTTTTATTCTTAAGTGTTAAAATAGATATATAATTTTTTGACGAGCAAAACTTAACTAATTCTCCAAAAAAATTGATAATTTTGTAGGTAAATACAAATTTAACTGAAACCGAATAAAAATTATGGCATACGGATTACTAAAAGGCAAAAAAGGAATTATTTCTGGGGCTTTAGATGAAAATTCTATCGCTTGGAAAGTTGCGTTAAAAGCCAAAGAAGAAGGTGCAATTTTTACACTAACCAATGCACCAATAGCAATGCGAATGGGCGAAATCAATAAATTGGCAGAGATGTGTGAAGCGAAAATAATAGCTGCAGATGCAACAAGTATAGAAGATATTGAGAACTTATATGCTAAATCTATGGATATATTGGGTGGAAAAGTGGATTTTGTTTTGCATTCTATCGGGATGTCGCCAAATGTTAGAAAAGGGAAAACTTATGGAGATTTGAATTACGATTGGTATAAACAAAGTGTTGATATTTCGGCGATGTCATTTCATAAATTTTTGCAAACTGCGGAAAAAATGGATGCTATCAATGAGTGGGGTTCAGTAGTGGCATTAACTTATATGGCTGCCCAAAGGACATTTTCTTTCTATAGTGACATGGCGGACGCCAAAGCAATGTTAGAGTCTATCGCTAGGAGCTATGGTTATAGATACGGTAAATTAAAGAACGTGAGGGTTAATACCGTTTCTCAATCTCCAACTAAAACAAGAGCCGGTAGTGGAATAGCTGGATTTGATTCATTTTTTGAATTTGCAGAAAAAATGGCTCCACTTGGCAATGCATCGGCTGACCAATGTGCAGATTATGTGTTAACACTTTTCTCAGATCTTACAAAAATGGTAACTATGCAAAATCTTTTCCATGACGGAGGCTATTCTATGACTGGTGTTTCTGCCGAGCTTTTAGATATGATTAAACCTGCCGAATAATAGATTTCGATTATATATAAAAAAACAGCTATTTAAATAGGTGTTTTTTTTTGAACAAATCATAAACCAATGTCCAAAATAATTACCCTTACAATCAACCCAGCAGTTGATAAAAATACTAAGTTTGCGGGATTAGTTGCTGAGCAGAAAATCAGATGTCAGCAACCACACTTTGATGCAGGCGGTGGCGGCATAAATGTTTCTAAAGCGATAGCTAGATTAGGCGGAAATTCTATAGCTATTTTCCCAGTTGGTGGGCCTATCGGAGAACTTTTGAAAGATTTATTAGTGGAGGAAAACATTGAATTTGAAACGATAATTTCTAAATCTTGGACTCGAGAAAATTTTATTGCAGTAGATACCAATACCAACGCCCAATACCGTTTTGGTATGCCAGGGCAAGATATTTCAAAAGAAGAAATTACTAGTCTGTTTGAAATAATTGAAATAGAAAAGCCCGATTTTATTGTATCCAGTGGTAGTTTGCCAGAAAATATAATGGACGATTTTTATGAAAAATTATCAAGTATTGCTAAAAAGTTGGGTGCAAAACTTATTGTCGATACCTCTGGTTTATCTTTAAAAAGAGCCTTTGAAGCTGGCGTTTATTTATTGAAACCCAACATTGGAGAATTGGCTAAACTCATTGGAAAGGATACATTGGAGATTTCAGAAGTTGATGAGTCAGCCAAGGCTTTAATAAAGCAATATGGCTGTGAAATTGTTGTGGTTTCATTAGGTGCTCAAGGTGCTATTTTAGTAACAAAAGATCAAAGGCTTTTTGTTGGGGCTCCATTAGTGAAAAGGAAAAGCACGGTTGGAGCAGGCGATAGTATGGTAGGTGGGATGGTTTGGGCAATTTCAAATGAAATGAATTTATCAGATATTTTAAAATGGGGAGTAGCTTGCGGTTCTGCAGCCACTATGAATGAGGGCACCCAGCTTTTTAAGAAAGATGATGCTGCCAAGTTATTCAAAGGGTTATTTTCAAACGAAATAGTTTAATGATAGCAACTAAGGATCTGTCAAGAAATAAGGTTTACAGAATTGACGAATTTATTTTGTTATTTTTTAAGGCAAAAAATCTTTAAATAGTATAGCTATTCAATGATTTTTTAACGAAGAAAAAAGGCAAAAGAAAGAGACAAAATGTAAAGGTTATTTTGTATCAGATCCTAAAGCCTTTAATATTTTTAAATATCTTCTGCTCATTATTTATTGTAGAAAACAATAGTTTTGAATTAGCATAATTGCATTTATTTCGAAAACAGATAAATTAGCTATTTAATCATTTTGTTGCAAAAATAATAACGCTATTCCAAACTCGAAACAAGTTGCCAGAGCAGATTTTCTCTATATCGGAATCGGAATAACCTCTTTTAAGTAATTCTGCAATTAAATTTGGATAGTCTGCAACATCTTTTAAACCTGTGGGTAAGCTATCGCCTACGCCATCGAAATCTGAACCAATACCCACATGATTTATGCCTGCTAATTTTACTACTCTGTCAATATGGTCTGCTACTTTTTGGGTATCTGAAAAAGCCTTTGGGTTATTTTTGAAAAAATTATCTGCAAGTTCTTCAGCAGCATGGTCAGTTGGCTTTAAGCCTTTTGCAGCGATGAGATCTCTAAGTTCTTTTTGTGAAGAAGCCCTTATTTTAGCCACTTCTCCATCTAAAAATGTGGAGCCAAAGTTTATCATAATCACCCCATTGTTTTTCCCTAATACTTTTATCATGTCATCTGACATATTTCTTTCAAAACCAGGAGTGAAAAATCTTGCGGATGAATGTGAAGCAATTACAGGCACTGGACTCAACCGAGTAACTTGGTAAAAAGTGCTGTCAGACACATGGGAAATGTCTATCATTATTCCAACTTTTGCCATTTCTAAAACAACTTCACGGCCATAAGGACTAAGACCTTTCCATGTTCTTGTGGTGTCATAGCTGGAATCACAAATTTTATTGTCTTTGGCATGTGTAAGGGTAATATAGCTTATGCCTTTTTCCTTATACTTTTTCACATCGGCTAACTTACCTATTGGTGAGCCATTTTCCATACCCATAGGCAATGCGATCTTGCCTTTTTTGAAAATTTGTTGTACTTCATTTGGAGAGTTCGCCATTTCAAAATAATCACTTTTTTCTTTGGCAATATATTTTACCATAGTAATTAATGAATCAGCTAAAAGCTGAGCTTGTGGCGTTTCATAAATAGAAGGAATATAAATAGACATAAAAGGTGCATCTAATCCTCCTTTTTTTGATCTTTCAAAATCAAAATCTCCATTCTCAGATTTAATGGGAATACCCAAATACTCTTTTTGCATTTGGAAATGTTTTATCTTCAACCTGTATGGCAAATCAACGTGCCCATCAGTTATTATAAATTTATGAGCTAGTTCTTGGGCTTTTTTGTTGTAATCAATGTTTGATGGAGTTTTTGAAACTTTGCAAGAATAAAATGATAAGATACAGATTGCTAAATAAAATTTTAACTTCATTTGGTGAAAGGGTTATATTAGAGATAAATGAGAATCTGGAATAAGGCACTATTTGAAAAGAACAAAATTCAACTATTAAAATCAAATTTAAATGTTGAAAATATCAGAAAGCATTAAAATTCATTAATAATTACTGGAGTGCTTTCTACGGAATTACTTTTATTCCCTGCTCTATCTTTAATGTACACTTCGAATTTTACGGTATCTTTTTTTACGGGCCAAAATGAAGTTTCGAGAGAGATTCTATAACTTAATTTTCCTTCAATAGGTCCAGGGTTTATGTCTGACTTTAAACGAGGAAAAAACCCAGAAAGGGTTTCTAAAGCATTAAATTCTTTATAAACGCCTTTTACTCTTCTAAACAATTTAACCACATAATTGAAATTGGTACGCTGTACCACTTTTCCTACTTCGTCTGAATTATAACCTAAATCTCCATCTCCATCTTGGAAATTAATTGTTATAACTATTGAATCTTTTTTTGCTCCAGAAAATTGATCTAAACGAATATCTTTTGTTATGGAATTAAAACTTATAATTGGGGTTAAATCAAAATGGGGCTCTTTGTAGCAAGAAGCTAACAAAACCCCTAAAATTAAAAATAATAATGAAGCTTTTAATGTATTCCTATACAATCTCATTTTCTAAAACTTATTTTTGTAAAAATAAAAAAAAACGCTGACTAACTTGCTTTTTGTTTAAAATTTTATGACCCAAAGAGATCAATTGAAAGCCGCTTTATTCACTTTAGACCAAAATCCCTTGAGTTTTGAGCTTTTGGCATTAGAAGTTTTTCAATTTCAATATCAAAATAATGAGGTCTATCATAAATACGTAAATAGTTTAAATAGAGACCTTTCGAAAATTGATAGAATAGAAAAAATTCCGTTTTTACCTATCGAATTTTTTAAAAGCCACCCAGTAATTTCTGGAAATGCAGTGCCGCAGCTTATTTTTGAAAGTAGCGGCACAACGGGAAACATGACGAGCCGCCATTTTGTCTCTGATTTGCCTTTTTATGAACTTCTTAGTCGAAAAACTTTTGAACTATTTTATGGCCCCCTTTCCGATTACCATATTTTCGCTCTTTTACCCTCCTATATTGAACGAAATAACTCTTCTTTGGTGTATATGGTTCAAAATTTTATTTTTCATACCTTTAGTAAAGCAAGCGGGTTTTATTTAGAAAATAAAAAAGAGTTAGTCTTAAATATGAAAAAAGCAGCCCAAGACAACCGAAAAATTCTGTTAATTGGCGTTACGTTTGCATTGCTTGACCTGGCAGAAGATGAAAATCTTTCTTCTATCCTAAAGACCATTGGAAATAGACTTATTGTAATGGAAACTGGGGGAATGAAAGGGAAACGCAAAGAAATGATTAGAGAAGAGTTGCACCAGGTATTATGCTCTTCTTTTGGAGTCACATCTATTCATTCTGAATATGGCATGACAGAGCTTCTTTCACAGGGATATTCAAAAGGGGATGGATATTTTGTTTTACCCAATAGCATGAAAATATTGCTTAGAGAAGTTAACGACCCTTTTAGCTATCTACCGAGTTTTAAAGTGGGTGCTCTTGATCAAAACGTAAAATACCGGAGTAAAACGGGTGGAATTAATGTAATAGATTTGGCGAACATAGATTCTTGCTCATTTATTGAAACCAAAGATTTAGGTAGCTATTCGGCTGATTATAAAACATTTAATATTATAGGCCGATTTGATAATTCAGATCTTAGAGGCTGTAATCTTTTGGTAAATTAATGCAAAATATTCTCAAAACATATTTAAAGAGGCTCATAAATTTAAGTGCTAGTAACCGATCGCTTTTACTTTTAAATCCTTATAAAACGCAATTTTTAGATTTCTATCAATTAATTTTTTTGCAAAAAAAAGTATGCTTTGATCTATTGGAGCAGGTAATTTTAAAAAAGAAAACTATTCCTATTTGTGGTATTTTAGATTCAAGGTTTGAACAATCCAATGAAATTAGTAAACAACTTGGTCAAATTTTAAGGGCTTCAAAAATCATAGAAGAAGAGTCTGGAACCCTTAGCCTTTTTGTTGGCTATCCTTTTGTAGAAGGTAAGTTTATGGATGGAAGTTTAGCCCGATGCCCACTTTTGTTTTTTCCTGTAAATCTTATTAAAGACCAAAAAAATTGGATTTTAGAAAGTAGACAAGACGAAATTCAATTTAATTATTCCTTTTTGACAGCATTTATGCATTTCAATAAAGTTAAACTGAATGATGAATTTGCCGACTTTGGCTTTAATGGTTTTGCAGAAAACAGTTTAGATTTCAGGACAAAATTGTATGAACTTCTCAAAGAAAATAATGTGGAGATAAACTTCAATTCTGATTTATTTAAAAATGAGATTAAGACTTTTGATAAAATCACAAAGAATGATTTTGATGCTGATCAGAAGTTGGGAGAAATAAAGTTAATTTCAAAGGCAGTTTTTGGTATTTTTCCTCAAGGTGGTTCCTATCTTATTGAAGATTACGAAAGGTTAGAACAAAAAGGCAATTTTTCAATGGAAGAGTTGTTTTTGCCCACTTCGGAACAAACTTATACCATTAAAGAAGAGCATATACTTTTGCCATTTACGGTAGATGCAAGTCAAGAGGAAGCTATATTACGAATTAAGCAAGGTAAGTCTATGGTGATTCAAGGCCCACCAGGTACAGGCAAATCGCAATTAATTTGTAATATTTTAAGTGATTTTGTTGCAAAAGGAAAGAGAGTTTTGGTGGTTTGTCAGAAACGTGCGGCACTTGATACTGTTTATGATAGGCTATCTAAAATCAATCTTTCCAATTTTGTTGGCTTAGTGCATGATTTTAAGGCTGATAGAAAATCCATATTAGAAAAACTTGCTTTACAAATTGGGCAAGTTGAAAATTATCAAAATAAGAATCAAAGTTTAGATACCCTGTTTATTGAAAGAGAATTTGATATCACTTCTCGAAAAATAGAAGTTATTTCTAGGGAATTAGATGGATTTAAAAAAGCTTTATTTGACGAAACCATTTGTCAGAAAAGTATTAAAGAACTCTATTTACTTAAAGATAGTGCTATCCAAACACTTGATTTGGAAGAAAAATACCTGCAATTCAAGTTTAATGAAATTGATGAATTTCTACGTAGACTTAATCAACTGGACGCCTATAAGGTAGTAATGCGGAGAAATTTGGAAGGTTTTGAGTTTTGGAAATCAAGAAATTATACCAATAAATGGAGCAATTCTCAAAAATTGGAGCTTCTCAAGGATTTAGAATTAGCAAAAGACCTGAATATACAAGATTTTGAAATTGATTTTGGTTTAAATCTAGAAAAGGCTAAAAAAATTGACGTAGATCGTCTTATAGGGGCCTTAAATAAAGCAAAATCCATTCCTATTTATGATTACTTAAAAGCATTGGTAAACAAAAAAATATCCAGCTTTGGCAATAGTGTTAGTGTTCAGGATGATTTAATAGAACTTCAGGCGATTGGAACTATAAAGTTAGCTGTTTTCTATTTAAATAAAGAGCAAATTGAGTGTGTTCAAAAAGCAAATTTTTTCTCAAAATCACTATTTTCTAAACTAAATTTTCAACTTTTTTCAGGCAAGTATGGATTAGTTAAAGAAATACTTAAAAATAATAATTTAAGTTTTTCAGAAATTGGAAATTTGAATTCTGACGTTTGTAAGACAGAAATTCTTAAAGCCCAAATTAATAAATACTCTTTCTTAAATCTTGAGAATGACCTTAATAAAAGTATGGAGGCCTTGGAAGCATTTTTAAATGCAGTTCAAATTTTTGAAGGGCTGCAAGACATTCTTCCAAATTTTACATTCTTCCAAAATTGTAACACTAGAACCGAATTAAATCAAAAATCTTTTAAATTTGAAAATGAAATTAAACGTTTCCAAAGTTTAAATTTTCATTTAAATAGCTATTTCTCAGAAAAGCAACATTCAAATTTTTGGCAATCAAACATTAACTCAATTATACACTTCTTGGAAGAAAATTTTGAGATTATGCAAGAGTTTGATACAATTTCAAATGAACTTAATCACCATGAAACTTCTATTTTTAAAACACTACAATTTGATAATAATATTGATAAGGTTTTTTTTCAATCACTAATTGCACATTGGATTATTCATATAGAAGCTTTATATCCGATATTAAAAAGTGTCAGTACTTTAAAAATAGAAAACTTAGAGAAAGAGCTTACGCTTTTAGTAGCCAAGAAGCAGGAATTTAGCGTTGAGATTTTGTTGATAAAACTTAGGGAGTGGATATATAAAGATCTAGAAGTAAATAGGTTAGGAAACACAATTACTTATCGAGATTTATTGCATCAATCCACCAAGAAAAGGGGCATCTGGCCTTTACGGAAGTTTATTCAGAATTTTTGGGATGAAATTGTAAAAATCATGCCTTGTTGGTTGGTTTCACCTGAAACCGCTTCTGCATTATTCCAGATTTCTGATGATAATTCCAAATTATTTGATTTGGTTATTTTTGATGAATCATCCCAATGTTTTCCAGAGCAGGGTATTCCATCAATTGCAAAAGCTAAACAAGTGATAGTTGTTGGAGATAAACAACAATTACAGCCAAATGATCTTTATAAGGTGCGATTTGAAGAAGAAACAGAAGATGAAACCCTATTAGAAGTTGATTCTTTAATGCAATTAGCGTGTCAATACTTGCCTCAAAAAATGCTAAAGGGACATTACAGAAGTCGTAGTTTAGAATTAATTGCTTTTTCTAACCTCCATTTTTATGAAAATGATTTGCGACTTTTACCGCACAGAAAAGATATAGAATTAAAAGCCATCAATTGGTTAAAAGTGGATGGGCTATGGACAGATCAAACCAATCAAGTAGAAGTTCTGGAAATTATTAATCTTGTAAAATCTTTAGACAAATCAAAGGAGATAGGAGTTGTAGCTTTTAATTTTAAACAAGCGGATCTTATTTTTAGAAGTTTAGAATTGGAAGGATTGATGAACGAAAAAATTCATGTTAAGAATATTGAAAATATTCAAGGAGATGAGTACGATATTGTAATTTTTTCTATAGGCTACGCTCCAGATTTAAATGGGAAGTTAAAAATGAATTTTGGCTTATTGAATCAAAGAGGAGGAGAAAATAGGCTAAATGTAGCAATTACTAGAGCAAGAGAACAAATTTTTGTGATTAGTAGTATAGAAGCGAAGCAATTGGAAGTTGGAGATTCTCAAAATATTGGACCAAAACTTTTGAAAAAATATTTAGAGTTTGTAGAAAGTCTATATTATAATTCCTTTCAATTTGATGTATCTCCACACACATTGTCGAGAAGTTTGCAACTTAAAAATAGTTTGAAAGTCGACCCAGACCTTGATTTAAGTTATTTGCCATACATTGATTTAATAAATAGAAACACCAATGAAGTTATACTTACCGACGATCAATTGCTTTTTCAAAGTCTTTCTGCAAAAGAATATTTTGTTTACACACCTAATTTGTTAAAAGAAAAAGGCTGGATCTATAAAAGGGCTTGGAGCAGGAACTGGAAGAAGTTTTGAGGTGTTTTTCTAGAATATTTAAATTTTTAGAACCCTATTTCAAACTATTTTGGTATGTTTAAGGTTACTAATTCAATTACTTAAAAATAATCACTTTTAAACAATTATTATGGCATTATCTCTTGGCGATTTGGCTCCAGATTTTAAACTTTATTCTACCGAAAAAATGGAAGTCAGTCTTTCCGACTATAAAGGTAAAAAGGTTGTCGTTTTGTTTTTTCCTTTAGCATTTAGTGGTGGATGTACCGCAGAGCTTTGTTCTCTTCGTGACGATATCGCATCTTATGTTGGCTTAGATGCTGAAATTTTAGCTATTTCAGTAGATACACCTTTTACTTTGGGAAAATTTAAAGAAGAGCAAAAACTTCCATTCCAATTGCTCTCTGATTTTAACAAAACCACGTCAGAAGCCTACGGAGCGCTATATGAAACTTTTGTTTTAGGTTTGAAAGGGGTTTCGAAAAGATCAGCTTTTGTGGTTGATACAGAAGGAATCTTAAAATATATTGAAATATTAGAAAATGCGGGACAAGTACCTAATTTTGAGCTTGTTAAGGCTGCTTTAGCTTAAAAATATTATTTTTGGCAGGGCGAATTCCAAAGGAGTTCGCCCTTTTTATTTTAGGGATTTGTGATTTCGAACCAAACAAGCGTGTTTTGAGTTCTAATTGAAATTATATTTATTTAATGAACAGAGTTTTGGGTTTTACAGTAGCATTATTATTTTTATTAATTATAGATTTTTATTTTTTTCAAGCTGTAAAAGGAGCTATACGCTCATTTACTCCCGAAACGCAGCGTTGGATAAAAATAGTTTATTGGGCCATTCCCTTAATTTCTCTAGGAACTGTTATAGCAGGGGTGGCATTATATCCGGGCTATGTTAATGTTAAAATTAGAAATTTAATTTTTGTCATTATTTTTATTGTTTATATCTCTAAAATTATGGGAGTTATTTTCTTGTTAATTGGCGATATTGTGAATTTGATTCGCTGGGCTGGCAAAAAAGTTATACAACCTAATTCACCAGATAGTGAGGGGATTTCCAGGGCTACTTTTTTGGCTAAAAGTGCATTGGCAGTTGGAGGAACACAGCTAGGAATTTTGGCCTATGGTATTATTTCAGGAGCTTATGACTACAGAATAAGAAAGGTCACCTTATTGTTAAAAGACTTGCCAAAGGCTTTCGAAGGAATGAAAATAGCTCAACTTTCAGATATTCATTCTGGTAGTTTTCATAATAAAACTGCAGTCCAAGGTGGCGTAGATATGCTTTTGGCTCAGAAGCCGGATGCTGTTTTTTTTACGGGCGATTTGGTAAACAATGAAGCCAAAGAATTAAACGATTATTTCGATATATTTAAAAAAGTAAAAGCTCCCTTAGGAGTATTTTCCACGTTGGGAAATCATGATTATGGCGACTATGTGCCTTGGGAAAGTGGGATAGCAAAGCAAAAAAATCTTGAGACTTTAATTGCTGGACATAAACTTATGGGTTGGGATATCTTAATGGACGAAAGTCGAGGAATTAAATTAGGAGGCGAATCTTTAGGAATTATTGGTATTCAAAACTGGGGTAAAGGTGGGTTTGTAAAAAAAGGCGATTTGCAAAAGGCATTAATAAATACCGAGGAATATTCCAACAAACTGTTGCTTTCGCATGATCCTAGTCATTGGAGAGAGCAAGTGCTTGGAAAATCCACAATTGATGCCTCATTTTCTGGGCATACCCATGGCATGCAGTTTGGAGTAGAAATAGGTGATTTTAAATGGAGCCCGGTTCAATATCGGTACAAAGAATGGGCGGGTTTATATAAAGAAAACGATCAACAATTATACGTTAATAGAGGATTTGGGTTTTTGGGGTATCCTGGGCGAGTTGGTATTTTGCCCGAGATAACAATCTTTGAATTAAAGAGAGCTTAGGATCTGCTACAAAATAACTTTTACATTTTGTCTCTTTTTTTTGTCTTTTTCTGCGTTAAAAAATCATTGAATAGCTATACTATTTAAGGATTTTTTGCCTTGAAAAATAACAAAATAAATTCGTCAATTTTGTAAACCTTATTTCTTAACAAATCCTTAATAAGCTAAAGTGTCTCCAAAATAAGTTTTAATAGTAGCCTGAATCTTCAAATCGTCGTTTAATTTAACGTACCGTTGAAAAGTATTTCGGTGTCTATCTAAAAAAAATACTTCATCTTTTGGATAATCATACATCACCATGGTTTCTTTATCTTCATTTAGTTTTAGATTATAGCTGTCATACTTATGGAAAGTCCATGCTTTCAGTACACTATCTTTGCCGTAAAACAATTTTATAGAATCTTGTGGCTCTTTTTGGAAAGCAATTAGGGGTAAATATATGCCTTTGGTTTTTAGGATTTCTAGAGAAATAGAGCTTTCGTTTAGAAGCTTTTTATTTACCCAAACTCCTTCAAAATCTGCTTTTTTAACCGTTTTATTACATCCAACCATTATCCCCAAAAAAGCTAATAAAAAAATAAACTTCATATTTTATGGATTAGTCCTAGTTTCTTGATGTAAAATTCAGAACTTTGTCTTGTATTTCAAAATTATGTTTAAAGAAAAATTTAAAAGAGAGCTTCTTGCAACCCTCCGGCTTTCTATTCCAATAATAATTGCACAGCTAGGTGTGGTTTTAATGGGAGTCACAGACAATATTATGGTGGGAAGATTTTTGGGGAAAGTACCCTTAGGTGCGGCTGGAATTGCCAATACTATTGCTTTTTTAATAGCGTCTTTTTCGGTGGGAGGTATGTCTGTAATTGCTCCAATGGTTTCTAAGTGTGTGGCTGAATCTGAAGAAAAAGGCATTAAGTATTTATTTAGTAGTACTTTATGGGTAGCTTTTATATATAGTGTTTTTTTAAGTTTGGTCGGTTTTTTAGTTTATCATCGATTCGATTTATTTCAGCAACCGGATATTATCAATAAAGTAAGCCCTCCTTTTTTGTTGATTATTTTAGCTTCTAATATTCCTTTATTTTATTTTCTAGCTTTAAAACAATTTGCAGATGGCCTTTTTAAGCCGGAATTAGCCATGTATATTACCGCTATGGGCCTTGTTTTGAATTTAATAGGCAATTATGTTCTTATCACTGGGGCGGGTATTATTACACCTATTGGCATTTTAGGGTCTGCGTATGCCACCTGTATTACACGAGTACTTATGGCTATTGCACTTTTCCTTTTTTTGCGATACAATGCGAATTTTAAAGTTTATTTTCGAAGAGTTAGTTTGCTATTTAATAAAAAGTTGATTTGGGAAATACTACAAAGAAGTATTCCGGGAGGAGCCCAAGTGTTTTTCGAAATTGCCGCTTTTTCATTTGCAGTAATTATGATGGGCTGGATAAGCGAAACAGCCTTAGCTGCTCATCAGATTGCTATTAGTATTGCCTCAACTACCTATATGATGGCAACAGGATTCTCGTTTGCTGGGGGTATTAGGGTAGGAGAGGCTTGGGGATTACGTGCACCAAGGGGCATTCGCATTGCAGGTTTTGCTGCATATTTTTGGGTTTTTGCCTTTATGCTTTCATCCATGATTCTCATCTTAATTTTTGATAAAATTTTACTTTCTGCTTATATTAATGATGCCGACGTGATTCAACAAGCCTTGCCATTACTATCAATAGCTGCAATTTTCCAACTTTCAGATGGTATTCAAGTGGTAGGCTTAGGCGTTTTAAGAGGCTTGGCAGATATTAAGATTCCTACCCTTATCACTTTTTTAGCTTATTGGGTAGTGGCATTGCCATTGGGTTATTTTTTGGGTTTCCATTTTAAATTGGGTTCAATAGGCATTTGGTTAGGCCTTTTGGTGGGGCTCACTATTTCTGCTGTTTTGCTTTATATACGTTTTACTAACCTTATATCTCTAAAAAACCTTAAGAAACGATTTGTGTTGAATGAATAAGTGCTCTCCAAATTTATCTAATTTGATGGAGGGACTCTGGATTCACCATTAAATCGTTTTTTTTATAAAAAGGATCTTATATAGATATGACCCAACACTTCGTAAAGTGTACCCCAAAAATCGTCGGAATATTAAAAAGTTTTAAGAAACTAGATTAACAAAAGAACTTAATTGGTTTCCATTCCCAATGTTGGTGCTGATCTTATTATACTTGGGGTGTATTTTTAAAACCTCTTCAATTAATGTTTTACCCTTCAGCAATTTTGGAATTCGGGATAGGTATTTATATTTTCAGAGAAAGTGATTCATTTTGATGTCAAAAATTTTATAACTTTTGACGTAATAGGTTCTTTGCGAAAACGGTGTTTTCGCAATCTTGTAGGGGTGTTAAATTTTAAGAATCTAGCTCAAGTGTCCATTGAAATATCATTATTCAGTTCAAGCTTTCGTTAATTAGCTATCATTATTTGTAATATTTCATTTAGATGTTTGTCAAGGTTCAGCATTTAAATTAGGTTCTTTGTTTCTTTCAATATTTCCGCATTCACTTTGCTCACTATATTTTTACCTGTTTGTTGTTCTATTTCTTTTCGGGTGTTTCCAGCTATCTGACCGCCTTTTTTAGCCACTTTAATGTTGTCTGAGAAAGTTTCTGGGTTAGTCTCTTTGCTTATTTCGGTGGTGGTGGCTTCGGCTAACATATTTAAAACCAATTCAAGATTGGTCATATTATCTCTTAGATTCTCTTTTTTTAAGCTTTTGAATTCTTTGTATTGCTTTACAGTTTTTCCACTCCAAGCTTGGGTAATGATGTCAGTCAATGTTGCAAACCCTTGTCCTTGCTTTACACCACGATGCTCCCATTCGTCGGTAAGTTCTTTTCTAACCTCAATGCTTTTGAGCCTTTGATTTATCCAAGCGGTTCTGTAGCCAAGCGTTTGATAATTTTCCATAGCTCTTTCTATGCTTTTTTCAGGATCTTGGCTTTCTTCTATTCGTTCATAACCCACTTTGGCCAACCATTGCTTAAATGGCTCTGCTTTAGGCGAAGGAATAGACTGAATTAAACGAAAAATTTGCTCGGTGTCAGCTACATCGGTAAATCTCATTTTACCATCTTGAGCAACCATTTTCAAACCGTGACAATTTGTCACGGTTTCATTACCCTCTTCTTTAAGTCTTTGTTTCAGTTTTCTCCAATAAGAAGTAGGGTCAATACTTTCCGTTAGCGTATCTACCACGTCCACGATAGAAAAATACCATTTTTCTTGCTCAGCGTTCCAGATGGAGCGTATTTTTTTGTTTTCGAATAGTTTTAAGTCTTTCATTTGATGTTTTTTGGTGTGATTCTGATGTGAAGATAATACTGGAATGGAATTATTGGTTGCTAAGGAATTTGGGAATTTAATTGGATTTCTTTAAATATTTAATAGAAATATTTATCATTACTATTTCTTTAATATTTCACTTCTATGATATTCCAAATATTGTTCTCTTCCATTGATTGGTAAGTGTGGAAACAATTTATTATCCGAGATACCAAGTTTTGAATAAGTCATATTAGATAAAAATGGTGATAATATAGTTTTTTTATCATTAGTAAATGACAGAAAACCTCTGTCAAATAAACGATCAAATGTTGGTGTTAGCATAAATCCATTTAATGGGTCAATTTTCTCAATGTCGTTGGATGCAACCCAAGGTTTAATACGACTTGCAATTAATAACCTGTCGTCCGAAACCAATGTAATTGGGCAAAATGGGCAAAGTGCAAGTAAGTTTTTTCTGTATTCTCCTTGTCCAATTCTTGCTCTGTAAAGTTGCGTTCTTTCTAATTTGTCATCTATTGTTTCTTCAATTTGCTCTTGCTCTTTTTCAATAGTATAAGGATGTTCCGCTTCTCCGAAGTAGTCTGCAAACAAACGAAAATAATAATTTAATTTTCCGTTTTCGTCCAGTAGTTTAATCACTGAAATGAATGTGATGTTAGGTAACGAAAGCTCTATAATAATTTTGTATGCTTGGTCGGTTGAGTTAACATAAACTCTTGGTCCAGCTATTTGAGTTTGCTCTACAACTTCAAAATCAATTCTTTCGGGTAAAGCATCTATTTTCTTTTTCCTTTCATTCCAAAGATTTGGTAAAATTTCTTTGTTGATATATGGCTGTTCGGGTTTGAGATACTCAACTTTGGTTTCCTCCAAATACTTTTGCAAATCGGACTTAATCAAAAAGCAAGGAATGGCGAAGCCATTGTTTCCAAAGAAACTCCTTGTTTCTTGAACATCTTATCCGATGTACAATTTTGCTTCTCCATTACCTCCGCCAATTTTGTTTTGGCGAACTACAAAACTATTTTTTCATTGTAATGAACACCATTTATCGCCTCAATAAATGTATATTGACTTAAAAACTCTTCATCATATAGAAAATCAGATAAGTATGAAGTAATAATGTAATTTTTAATTGCATCATTTCCATTAATTGCTCTTTCATTCCCTTTATGGAACCCATTTTTGAATATGGCGAATAGTATCATTTTTTAAAAATATTATTATGGTGATATTCTAAAAAATCTTTGTTTGGTAAAAATCTTTTAGGCATTTCAATTACTTTATTTTCAAAATCTAAAAAGAATTTTTGAATATTATTATCTTTTTTAAAATCATTGAAATATTTTGAAACTTGAATTTTGAAATCAAAGTCAATTGTTATAAAACCCTTATCAAAAGCTTTGTCGTGAATAGAATTTAAGCACAAACCATTTTCGGGATTTAGTCTGTTCTTCTCATCTTTTGACCACGGAATTATATGGCTTGCTATTAGAAAATCTGAAATTGAAATGCCTGTAATGCAACATTTATTTTCATAGGAGGCTAAAACTGTACTTCTAAAAAATGATTGATTTACTCTTACTTTAACAAGTGCCTCTCTTACTTTTCCTTCTTTTATTTCAAAATCAATTTCTTCATCAATTTCTATTTTTTGATTTAATAATTTTGAAACTGCAATTTCACTTTCATAGGCAAGATTATTCCAGTCTGAATAGAATTCATCAAAAATCATTTTATCTAATTTGCTACCATTTGAAGCTCCTTTAATATTTCGTTCTTTTAAAGTTGGGTCTAAACTTGCAAAGTTTACTAATTTCCAAGCAACAGCCGAAGGTGTTCTTCCTATTGCGGATGCTAATTCTTTTATTAATTTATGATTATAATTAATTTTGCTAAATGGTATTTTACAATACAAATTGAAAGCAACAATTAGTTCTTCTCTTGTCCAATTTTTTCTTTCTGTTGCCATTTTAGTTTTTTGCGTTAGGGATTGAAGTGAAAATCCTTTTTTGAGGAACGAAAAAAAGATTGTAACGAAAAGCCCGACCCGAAGGGAAACGCCCAAATAATTCTATCATTTTTTAGCAAATTTAGTTATGTCCATTTGTATTAAGAGTGCAATAAAAACATCCACTACACTGCCTTGCCCTGCTTGTCTATACATTTGTGTGTCGCTAACAACTTGTTTAAAGTCATCTCGAAAACCCATTAAACGTAAACATTCTTTTGGTGTTAGTTTTCTAATTCTTCCAGAATGAGTAACATAATTATCAACACCAGAACGGTGCATTTTGTGCATTGATTGTAAAAGTGGTCTTGCTACTTCAAGGTCGGTTTTTACAGTTGTTTTAAATGTTTTTGTTCCACTACTTAAAACGTAATCTCTTACTTTGTCTGATAGATAATACTTTTCCTCTACCTTGTTTACATCAAAAATAAATTCGTTAAAATCATTTCCAGTTTGTTCTTCAAAAACAAAATCTCCGTGCCAGTTAAATTGTTGATTTGCTTTTTGACAAAGTGCAATATCTCCGTTTATTTGAGTGTAACGTTTAGTTCTATTTTTTGAACTTGTTACAAATTTTACACCTTTTTCTTTTAGGTAGTATTTGCTGTCCGTATAGTCTTCTAAAAAGTCTTGCATTTTATGTTCAAGTGCAATTGATTCTGGAAATTGAAAATCTACAGTTTTGTCCTTGAAGCCAACAACAAAAATTCTTTCTCTATGCTGCGGCATTCCATAGTTTTTTGCATTTAATACTTGAAAATAATATTTGTATCCTAATTCGTCAAATGTAGCTTTGATAGTTTCAAAAGTATTTCCGCTATCGTGGTTTATTAACCCTTTTACATTCTCAAAAATGAAAACATTTGGTTGGCTTTCCCTTACAACTCTTGCAAATTCATAAAATAAAGTTCCTCTTGTGTCGTCAAAACCTCTGCGTTTCCCAACCATTGAAAAAGATTGACAGGAACTACCGCCAACTAATAAATCTAATTTCCCTTTGTATTTTTTTCCGTTGATGTCGTGTACATCGTTATACCAATTGCTTTCAGCAATTTCGTAATTTGCAAAATAACTTTGCTTCGCAAAGTTATCTATGTCGCTTGCAAATTGTATTTCTGAATTTAAGTTTAGTCGCTTCAAAGCGTACTCAATTGCCCCAATTCCCGAGAACATTGTCCCTATTTTGATTGTTGCGTTTGGGTTTGAAAACTCTTTTTCTCTCCAGTCATTTTGAAACATGCAAGAACTTTGAAAATATTTTCCTTCATCCTCATTTGTATTTAAAGATTCCACTTGCTCATCTAATAATCTATAATTATTCATCAATTCCTTCTTTAAAAAATTCTAAAAATGTTACTCCTAATCCTTTGATTACTTTTTCTAATGCTTCTACAGAAATATTCCTTTTACCACTTTCTACTGCGGCTATATAGGTTCTATGAATCTCAGATTCATAACCTTAGCCTTCTTGTGTAATGCCTTTTTGATTTCTCAATTGAGCAAGCCGTTTTCCTATTTTTTGCTTAATGCCCATATTTTATGTAAAAAAGAGAGTTTGTAGTCTATGAGTCAACATCCTATGAGTAACAATGCACCAGAGGTCTTTTTGAGAATGATATTTCTAAAAAAATTAGCTATTTTTTTTTCACCCCAAAAATCCCAAATTTCAACACATTTTTTCATTTGTCTTGGGGGTGGTTCTTACTTTGGAGACACAATTATGGAAATTCTAAGCAGAATATTTTAAAAGGCAGAAGATTATGGGTTTTATGGGTATGTGGCTATTTGGCAATTTTTGTTGTTAAACGCCTGTTTCAAAAAGCTCACGCCTTCAATTACTTTATTTTTATTATTGCCCGATATTTCGGGAATAGAATTTATTGGTGTATTTCCAAAATGCCCAATGGTAATTTTACAATAGCTTATTCCGAGTACGCTGTTAAAGGGTTTGAATTAGATGGGGTAGATTATTTGTTAAAACCTTTTTCATTAGCTAGTACAGGAAGTTGTTATGCATTTATAATAAACTTTGTGAAATTCAGGGCAAAATTCAGTGCCATGCCCTGATAAAAAGAAAGTATTTGTTTTGGATAAGAATTTAAATATTTATATTTTTGTTCACTATGTGTAAACTTTATGTTTAATATAATAAACAGAAAAACACTTTTGGTTTATTGTAATGAATATCCAGTAGCAAAAAATGCTCTTTTAGAATGGTATCATGAATTGTTAAAAAGTGATTTTTCTTCATTTCAAGAATTAAAAAGTAAATATGGAAATGCAAGTATAGTGGGGGATGATAGGGTAGTTTTCAATGTTCTTGGAAACAAATATCGTTTGGTAGTCAGAGTAGTATTTCTATACAAAATAATACAAATTAAGTGGTTTGGAACTCATTCAAATTATGACAAGATTGATGTAAGTACGGTAAATTATAAGAAAAAATGAAAAATTTGAGACCAATAAAATCTGACAGTGAATATGAAGAATTATTGGATTGGGTTGATGCTCAATTTGATGCAAATGTTTTGCCGAATACTTCTAAAGGAGACAATTTAGAAATGGCTCTTTTACTTATAAAAGACTATGAGGATAAGAACTTCAAAATCCCCTTTCCTGACCCTATTGAGGCAATCAAAGCTATAATGAAAGATAAAGGTTTAAAGCATAAGGATTTTGTAGAAGGGATTGGTAGTAAGGCTTATGTATCTGCGATATTGAATCATAAAAGGCCATTGACTCTTAAGATAGCAAAGATGTTTCATAAAAGGTTGGGCATTCCCGCAGAGGTTCTTCTTTCTTGATTGGCTTTGAATTTTTTAAATGCAAAATAAATTTACTTTTATTAGCTATTAATATGCCCGATATTTCGGGAATAGAATTTATTGGGGTATTTTCAAAAATGCCCAATGGTAATTTTACAATAGCTTATTCCGAGTACGCTGTTAAAGGGTTTGAATTAGATGGGGTAGATTACTTGTTAAAACCTTTTTCATTAGCTAGGTTCACAAAAGCCTGCCATAAGGCATTAGAATTAAAAAAAGCAGATTTGGAAAACATCCCAAAGTATATTTTCATTAAAACTGGATATAAAGAAGAGAAAATAAAATTAGACGAAATATAATACATTGCTTCGGATGAAAATTGCCATACCTATTTTTTGACACAAAGAAAATTTACTCCCCACAATATTCAAGTGAGCCCAAATAATAGCAGATTGTTTGGCTCGTTTGCCATTAAATTTGTTTATGAGGGTTCATCGATCTTACATTGTTTCCATTGAAAAAAATGAGAAAATTGCAAAAAAAATCACTTTGTGTAGCCTGAAAATAAATACCCATTGGGGCTAATTTTGAAGAAAAAATAAGTGAAGTTTGATACCTACTTAAAATAGGATAGCGACCTAAAATTTAAACAAAAAAAAACCTACAAATTTCAATTCACCACATTTGTGGGTTTGCCATTTAAGAAATTTTCAAGATTAGAATAAACAATTGCTATTAATTTTTCTCTTGCTTCTAAGGTTCCCCAAGCTATATGTGGGCTTATCTTGCAGTTTTTAGCACCTAGCAATGGGTTTTGTTTATTTGGAGGTTCCACACTCAAAACATCTAAATACGCACCAGCAATTGTTCCTTTATTTAGGGCTTCTGCCAATTCTATTTCGTTCACTAATTGTCCGCGAGCCGTATTAATTATAATGGCAGAGGGTTTCATTTTTGAAATGCTTCTTGCGTTAATAAAACCATCATTTTCAGATGTAAGTGGACAATGTAAACTTAAAAAATCACTTTTCTCAAAAAGGGTATCGAGGGTAGTTTCTGAAATATTTTTAGGAGCTTCTGCAAAAGGAGTTTTCTTGTTTACTAAAACCTTCATTTCAAATGCTAAAGCTATTTGAGCTACTTTTTTGCCAATATCACCATAGCCAATCAGTCCTAGAGTTTTGTCTTTTAACTCCATTAAAGAATAATCTAAATAACAGAAATCAGGACTTGCTGTCCATTTTTGAGGGTTATCATGTTCGGCTAAACGATTAGAAAATGCCAAAATCATAGCAAACACCTGTTGAGCCACAGACATT
Source organism: Cytophagaceae bacterium (assembly GCA_031420365.1). Lineage (GTDB taxonomy): Bacteria > Bacteroidota > Bacteroidia > Cytophagales > Spirosomataceae > Leadbetterella. Next base: position 5,096 of record JANOMP010000070.1, on the reverse strand, counting down.
GAGCTATAGTTTTTTGCATTGGAAACCGTTATGCCCAACTCTTTAGCCGCTAATACATCCACAATATTAAAACCTGTGGCAGTAATTCCAATATACTTAAGATGAGGAAGTTGATTTAATGTCTCTCTATCAAGCTTAACTTTATTGGTTAACACTATAGTTGCATCTTTGGCTCTTTCTATTACTTCTTGTGGTAGGGTTCTATCAAACCATTCAAAATTTCCCAAGTTTTCAAATACACTTAAATTTATTTCTTTTGGATTTACAGTGAATGCATCTAAAAAGACTATTTTCATTTCAAATTAAGTTAAATCTAAACTACAAACTAAAGTAAATTTCACTGTAAATTTTTATTTTTCTTAAAAATTTGCAAAACCATTTGTATTGTTAAAATTCAAGATAATGTATTTTGTTAAATCATTTTTTATATTTACCTAGAATTTAATTAAACTAAGAATTAATATTTTTTTTATTATACGGTATAATAATTTATCTTTGTAAGGAGTATTGTTAATAATTAATTTCAAAATATAAATTTTTGTTATGTTTCAGTGTCTAAACAAAAACTATTAACTCTAAAATGGTATCTTTCAAATCTTTCAGCCCTGAAAAGTTTACTGGAGCAATTGATGACTTAGCCCTTAAGCATCTTTTAAAGCGTACTTTGTTAGGCTTCACAATAGGAGAATTTAAAAATTTAAAATCTAGAAGTTTAAGTAGTCTTATTGACGAGTTAGTAGCTCCTAACCCAATTCCTCTGCCACCCGTTAATTTTTATGAAAGTATTCAAAAAGATACAACCGGGGTAGCATTAGGTAGTACCTGGGTGAATGCTACGTATGGAGACGGCAATATTAATTTTAGGAGACGGCAATCTTTAAGAGCTTGGTGGCTGGATCAAATGCTGTTTCAAAAGAATTCAATGGAAGAGAGAATGATTTTGTTTTGGCATAATCATTTTGCTACGGAAATTTCGGATTATGATGACGCACGATACGGTTTTAAGCATCAAAGTGTCATTAGGAAATTCGCTTTAGGAAATTTTAAGGATTTTGTTAAAGCCATCACTATTGATCCCGCCATGTTAGTTTATTTAAATGGCGTAAGAAATTCCAAAACAGCACCTGACGAAAATTATGCTAGGGAGTTGCAGGAATTATTTACATTAGGAAAGGGGGCAAATTCCAAATATACAGAAGACGACATTAAGAGTGCTGCGAAAATTTTGACGGGTTTCAGAGTCACAAGAGACACCCAAGTGGTTACTTTTTCTGAGTCTGCACATGATACTACCGATAAAGTTTTTTCTTCGTTTTTTGGTGGTAAAGTAATTAAAGGCAGAACTGGGCAAGACGGGCAAAAAGAATTGGATGATTTGTTAGCCATGATTTTCCAACAACAAGAGGTCAGCTTATTTATTGTTAGAAAATTATATACATTTTTCTTTTACTATGATATTACTGATGAAGCTGAAATACAGTTTATTGGGCCTTTAGCTAAAATATTTAGGGATAGCAATTATGAAATGATACCTTTATTAAAAGCGATGTTTTCTAGCATTCACTTTTTTGATTTAGAGCTAAGAGGTTCCATTATAAAGAGCCCAATTGACCATATGGTTGGAAGCACCCGGCTAATGGAGCCAGTTTGGCCAGTAAAAAATGATACTTTATATGAGTACTATCTTTTTGGAAATGATTTATTAGGGGCATCTGATAGAAGTCAACAAGTATTAGGTGACCCTCCCAGTGTAGCTGGTTGGCCTGCCTATTACCAAGCCCCTGTTTTTCATGAAATTTGGATAAATACTAGCACCTTTCCAGAAAGAGTAAAATTTACAGAGAATTTAGTAAAAAATGGATATACACGTAGTGGGAAAACTGTTAAGGTAGATTTAACGACTTTTATTAAAAAATTAGATAATCCTCAAGAACCCAATAATTTAATAAATGAACTAGATTTTTGGTTTTTTCAAACGCCAATATCTCAAGCCTTAAAAAATAAGTTAAAAACAGATATACTTTTAGCAGGGCAATCCTCTGATTATCACTGGACAGATTTGTGGCTGGAATTTTTAGCAAAACCTACAACTACAAATACTAATTTGGTGACAACTAGGTTAAAAAGTCTTTTTGTTTATTTACTTTCACTTCCAGAATTCCAATTATCATGAAGAATATCAACAGAAGAAATTTCATAAAGAATGCAGGATTAGGAGCAATGGTGCCCATGTTTTTAGATAAACATAATCTTCTAAGCTATGGCAATATTACTGAAAGTTTAATGGCTACTGATAATGTATTAGTTGTGATTCAGCTTTCGGGAGGAAATGACGGATTGAATACAGTAATTCCAGTAAATCAATATAGTAAATACAAAGCCGCTAGGTCTAATATCGCTATTGCAGAAGACAAATTATTAAAAATACCTCAAACTGACACCATAGGATTAAATCCTGGTTTATTAGAGTTCTCACGGATGATGGCAGACGGAAAAGGAGCAATAGTTCAAGACGTAGGATATCCTAATCCTAATTTCTCCCATTTTGTTGCCACTGATATTTGGAATACGGCGTCTAGTTCAAATAATATTGCTGAAAGTGGATGGGGAGGTAGATATATTTCTTTACAACACCCTAATTTTCCGGAAGGATATCCAAATACTAAATTCCCGGATCCTTTGGCAATTCAAATTGGTTCGGTAGTAACAACTGCTTTACAAGGGCCAATTTATAACATGGGAATGTCTATATCTGACCCAACTGTGTTTTATCAATTATTAACCAATGCAGTCGAGCCTACTCCCAACACACTTGCAGGAAAAAAATTGTCTTATTTGAGAGAGATTTCAAAGCAAACTAATAAATATGGGGAAACAATAAAAGCTGCTGCATTAAAAGTTACTCAACAGCAAACGTATCCAAATCAAAGCTTGGCCAACCAACTAAAGATTGTAGCAAGGCTAATTGGCGGGGGTTTAAAAACCAAGTTTTATTACGTGAGATTAGGTGGCTTTGACACACATAGCAATCAAGTAGATGCCACAGACACTTCTTTAGGTGCACACACCAATTTGTTGAAAAATATATCTAGTTCTATAAAAGCTTTTCAGGATGATCTAAAGTTTCTTGGTGTTGCAGATAAAGTAATGGGTATGACCTATTCAGAGTTTGGTAGAAGAGTAGTGTCTAATGCTTCATCTGGAACTGATCATGGTGCTGCTGCTCCTATGTTTTTCTTCGGCAACAAAGTAAACGCAGATTTTATTGGAAAGGCCACTCCTTTGCCAGATGTTTCAAAATCAGGCGATAATGTTACAATGCAATATGATTTTAGATCTGTATATGCTTCTGTTCTAGAGAATTGGTTTTGTGTGGATTCAAGCCAAATAAAGGATATATTATTTCAAAATTTTCAGTCTTTGCCGTTGGTAAATCCGAGTGTTTGCGGAAAAGTACTTTCAAATGAACCAATCACAAACAACAGTCGCTTAAATGCTTTTCCAAATCCAGTAACAGACACTGCAACCTTGAGTTTTGATTCAAAAGGTGGACATTGTATGATTCAAATATTTAACATGCGGGGTATAGAAGTAAGCCAACCCGTGGACGACACGTATGATGAAGGGAAACACGAAATAGTTGTTCCGTTTAATGGATTTGCTCAAGGAACTTATATGGTTCGTTTTCAAAATAATGTATATCAAGAGATTAAAAAAGTTGTGAAACTTTAGTATTTTTTTAAAATTTGGGATTTCTAAGATTCTTATAATTTAATTTAAACAAAAAAAGGGCAGTTTATCCGCCCTTTTTTTTATATGCCTCATTAATTTTTAGTCCTACTTTTAATTTTTTGCAAAAATTATCAAACCCCAGCAGTTTCCATCTCTGGCGAAATCTTCTTCACTAAGCCTTGCAATACTTTTCCAGGTCCACATTCCGTAAAATTAGTTGCACCGTCTGCCACCATGTTTTGTACACTTTGGGTCCAACGAACGGGGGAGGTAAGTTGATGTATTAAATTTAATTTTATGTGCTCGACATCTATAAAGGGTTTTGCACTAACATTTTGATATATAGGGCAGATTGGAGTATGAAATATTGTATTCTTAATAGCTTCTGCTAGCTCTTCTCGTGCGGGTTCCATAAGTGGGGAATGAAAAGCACCACCAACTTGTAGAATCAAAGCTCTTTTGGCACCAGCTTCTTTCATTTTTTCACAAGCAATGGTTATTCCTTCAATACTGCCTGAAATCACCAATTGTCCAGGGCAATTATAATTGGCTGCCACCACTATTTCACCAGTTTCTGTTTGAACTTTTGCACAAACTTCCTCTACTTTTTCGTCTGATAGATTTAAAACAGCGGCCATTGTAGAAGGATTTAGCTCACAAGCTTTTTGCATGGCATCTGCTCTTTTTGCTACCAGCCTTAAACCATCTTCAAATGATAAAGCACCAGCTGCTACAAGTGCAGAAAACTCTCCTAGAGAATGTCCAGCAACCATATGTGGCTTAAAATTTTCTATAGTGGAGGCTAAAATTACAGAATGAAGAAAAACAGCAGGTTGGGTAACATTAGTTTGTTTGAGTTCATCTTCAGAGCCTTCAAACATTATTTTAGTAATATCAAATCCTAAAATTTCGTTTGCTTGATTAAAAAGTGCTTTGGCATTTTCATTAGTTTCATACAATTCTTTGCCCATTCCACTAAACTGTGCTCCTTGTCCAGGAAAAACATATGCATTCATATCAAAAGATTAATTAGGTGCAAATTTAAGGATATTTTTTACTGGCATCCGACTAAATTTCAAATTGTACAAAAAACCTTATTAAATGACTTTTAAAGGCCTATTTTTCAAATTTTCAAAAAAGACCCCCTAATTTTTATACTTTGTGTGTCCTGCGGACGGCCTTACTTTTGCGTTTCGACGCACCGCCTGTTTGCCGGTCCAATCGAAAAAAAGCCGAACGGTCGGACCCAAGCCAAAAAACATTCACAAATCGGTACGCCGAATCGAATAAACCTAAAGGGCGTTCCCCTTTAAAATTTGATAATTAGCTATTAAAGATATAATAAAAATTCTCCATTTCAAATT
>JANOMP010000069.1:0-1396 GCA_031420365.1 Cytophagaceae bacterium | reverse complement strand
TCTGGAAAAAGTGCAGAAAGGAATTTTCTTTCCGAAGAGGTCCTAAGAGCAAACCAAGAAGCTATTAAATTACAATTACAACGATTCTTAGACTTTGATTGTGGAGAAAATTCTGCAGAAATAGTCAATAATTACGATTGGTTTAAAGAAATGGGATTTCTTCAATTTCTTAGAGAGGTTGGTAAGTTCTTAACTATAAACTACATGAGCTCAAAAGATTCTGTAAAAAACAGAATTACCACTGGTATTTCTTTTACCGAATTTTCTTATCAGCTGTTGCAAGGTTACGACTATTATCATTTATATAAACAAAAAGGTGTAAAACTTCAAATGGGTGGTTCAGATCAATGGGGAAATATCACCACTGGGACAGAACTAATTAGAAGAAAAGAAAACGAAAATGATGAAAATGCTGGTTATGCGGCTTTTGCATTAACTACACCTTTGGTTACTAAATCAGATGGAACAAAATTTGGAAAATCAGAAGCTGGAAACGTTTGGCTAGACCCAGAAATGACTTCTCCCTATCAGTTTTATCAATTTTGGATAAACCAAGCCGATGAAGACTGTAAAAGACTTATTAGAGTTTTTACGCTTTTGTGCAAAGAAGAAATAGAAAGGCTCGAAGCGGAACATGCCGAGACTCCGCATTTGAGAATAGTACAAAAAGCTATTGCAGAAGACGTAACGACTCGTGTGCATGGCAGCGAACAATACGAATTGGCCGTAAAAGCTTCAGAAGTATTGTATGGAAAAGCAACACTAGAAACACTCCAAAGTCTGGACGAAAACACTTTCAAGAAAATCTTTGAGGGTGTGCCCCAAACTATAATAACTAAAGAAGAATTGGCAAGATGTTCTGACATTCTTGAATTCCTAGCGGCGACTACAAACAATGAAATTTATACTTCAAGAGGAGAAGCCAAAAGGGCTATTCAAGGCAATGCAGTAAGTTTTAATAAAGAGAAGGTTTCTGATGAAAAAATGGCAATTTCCGAAATAACCTTACTCCAAAACAAATACATTTTGGTTGGCAAAGGTAGGAAGAATCATATAGTAGAGGTGAGATAACTTTTAATAATCCGCTTCATAATTCAATTCAATTAAGGTTTGAAATTTGATTCTTTCTTCATATCCTAAAAACTGGATTATTTATTTGTCATTCTTTTTCTAGGGTAATGGTCTAAAATTAATAAACTTTCATTTAATCTTCTAATTCCCTCAAAAAACTATTTGGATTATCTAAGAATGACTTTGTGAGTTGATAATGGTTAGTTTCTCTGTAATTTATTTGCGAAATTTTCCCATCTTGAAAATTAAATATCTGAGCATTTGGAAGAGCCATTATCAAAGGTGAGTGCGTAGCAATAATAAATTGTGAGCCATTTTCTTTTAT
>JANOMP010000068.1:0-1714 GCA_031420365.1 Cytophagaceae bacterium | reverse complement strand
GAATTTTCTTTCGTTTAAATCCAATTTGTTGGATTTGTAACTAAAACTTGTGATATCCAATTTTGCGATTTGGTTTAAACTATCAAGTATTTTAATACTCATGTTGGATCTTATTGCATTTTTATATCTATTTTTTAAAGTTAAATTCAAATTTTTTATTGAAACAGTTGCAATATTTTTGGTTATTTCTAAACTATCAGGGTGAATTTTAAGGCTAATTTTTATGCTGTCTTGCTGTCCATAAAGTGTGTTGAAATAATTTCCAAATGCTTTTTTTGCATAATAAACTTTACTTACAGAGTTACTATTGTCTGTGCCATATAAATGCTGAATTTTTTGATAAATATTAAATATTGGTTCGCCATTAATGCTTTTTATTTGGCTAGTTCTTACAATTGTGGTATCAGCAGAGAGATTAAAATGTACAAAAAAATCATTTTCAAAACGTCTTAATATAAAAGGAAATAGTTTTGGATTTTTAGATTTAATTTTTTTTGGCAACCTAGCGGAAGTGTGTAAATCTTGAACTTCGGCAACTGCTTGATAAATAGCATTGTAAGATTCATGTGGAGTTAAAGAGTCTGCTAAAGAATGTTTTAAATTGTCGTATTTAAGCTCTAAATTAAGTTTTGATTGATAAAAGTAAATTCCTGGGTGATACTTTTCAAATAATGTGAGTAAAATTCCTAAGTCTTTTTCAACAGCCTCTTTTTGAATATATTTTTGTGCATTTGAATTATTATTAATGGAAAAAATAAATACAAAGTAAAGTGTAAATTTTGTTAAGTTCATTAATGAAAATATCAATTTCGAATAGGATTTTTTGAAATCAAAACTAAAAATACACATCTTTTTTTTATCTTTGCGTTTGAAATTAAAAAGTTCTTTGAAAATCTATGCTTAATCGCCGTTTAATTCGAATCAGAGCTATGCAAAGCCTTTATGCTTTTGAAAAAGCTAAAGGAGCTAACTATTTATTGGCTCAAGATTTAATAGCTGAAGCTTTTACTCCTGATTTGAACTCCATGGAAAAACAAGATAGACCCAAGCTTTTGGGTTTGAAAAAATTAGCTCAAAATATTTTTCAAGAAGAAGTTTTTAATTCCAAGGGAACAGCAGATGAAGCAGGTGTTCCATCTGAAGTGAAGGTTGTTTTACAAAAAGCAAGAGAATTATTAAAAAATAAAAACAAAAAGGATTTTGAAAATAATAGTTTGCAATGCTTAATAAATGCGGAGAAAGTTTATGATCAATATTTGTATTTATTGACTTGTTTAATTGAAATTGCTTCTAAGTTTTCAGACAATCAAAATTTTTCAAAAAATAAAGTAATAATAGCACTATCTGCTTCAAAAGAGCTTGACCATCAGGCACTAAAAAGAGGAGTTAATTGGGATAATGAAAGAGCTTTTATTAATAAATTACATAACGAAGCGTTTAAAAAAAATATTCATATCAATGACTATCTTGAAAAAGTAAATCATACTTCTGAAGAAGATGTAGTAATAGTTAAATATATTATTAAAAATATTCTTTTAAAGAATGATGTTTCTGAAGAGTTTTTTGAAAAAATGAATATTTTTTGGGAAGAAGACAAAGAGATTTTAAGAACTATGCTTTTTCATACTATTAAAGATTTTCCAGAGTCTGGAAATGTGCAAATAGAAATTCTGGATGATGTATGGGAAGAGAGTAAAGAATTTTTAAAAGTTTT
>JANOMP010000067.1:0-11643 GCA_031420365.1 Cytophagaceae bacterium | reverse complement strand
ACCGAAGGAAATGAGATGTTCCCTTTTGTGGATGAGTTGAGCAATTTTTACTTTGCATCTGATGGGCATGCAGGTTTAGGAGGATTAGATATATTTTACTTGGAATTTAGAAACGGAATGCCATTTGGGGAGGCCGAAAACCTTGGAACTCCAATTAATTCTACTAAAGATGATTTTGGCTTTATAACTAATGGTGATCGTTCTTCTGGTTATTTTAGTAGCAATCGTAAAAAAGGGTATTCAGACGACAATATTTATTCGTTCACCAAGGGTTGTAATTTGTTAAATTTATTTGTGTACGATGCCAGTACTAAAGTGCCAATAAGAGATGCTGAACTCAGAATGGTAAAAAATGGGGTAAATAAAAAAATGTATTTTACTAATTCTTTAGGTCATGCTTCCATTTGTTTGGAAAGGGGGACAGATTTTGAATTTAAAGCTTTTAAAGATGGTTATGAAGTAGGAAACATTACGTATGGAACAATGTCTAACTCCCTTTCAAAACAACAAGACATTAAAATATTTTTAGAAACTTCTAAACGGCTTATGGTTAAAGGTAAAGTTGTTTCGGAGATGGATCAAAATCCTATTGCTGGAGCGATAGTAACCCTTGAAAATCAAAAAGATGGGAGTGTAATAACAGTAATAACAGGGCTTGATGGAAGGTATAATTTTCAACCTGAAAAAGATGGTAAATATGTAGTAACTGCGGTAAAAGAAAATTATGCAAAAAATACTGAAAATTTAGGCAAATTAAAGAATTCTAGAAAAAATAATTCGATAGAACAAAACTTTGGCATGATTAGTGAAGGTGATATATTTAAACTGGATAACATCTATTATGATTTAGATAAATCGGAGATTAGGGTAGATGCCAGAAGAGATTTGGATGAAAGAGTTTTGCCAATTTTAAATAAATATCCTGAATTGCAAATAGAGCTAAGGTCACATACTGATAGCAGAGCGAGTTTCGATTATAATTTGCGGTTGTCAGAAGAGAGGGCTATTGAAGGGGTAAAATATTTAATTAAGAAAGGAATAGATCCTGCTAGGCTAATAGCCAAGGGATATGGAGAGACAGATTTGGTGAACAACTGTGATGATGATAATAAATGTGCAGAGGCAGATCATCAACAAAACCGTAGAACGGAATTTAAGATTTTAGCGATTAAGGATTTCTACGGACTTAGAACGATTAAAGATTAGTTTTTTTTCATAGTTTAGGGTTAAGGTTTTTTGCTAGAAAAGCATTGCCGCATTGAGTGATGCTTTTTTTTAAACTTTAAGAATTAAAAAAAGTAGTAAAAGAAATGTAAGGTAAAAGTTAAAAGCGAACAACCTAAAGTTGTAAGCTAAAAATGAAAAGCCAAAAGAATTTCATAGTTTAAGGTTAAGGTTTATTGTTAGAAAAGCATTGCCGCATTGAGTGATGCTTTTTTTTAAACTTTAACAATTAAAAAAAGTAGAAAAAAAACATAAGGTAAAAGTTTAAAGTGAACAACCTAAAGTTGTAAACTAAAAATGAAAAGCCAAAAGAATTTCATAGTTTAAGGTTAAGGTTTATTGTTAGAAAAGCATTTCCATTTTGAGAGATGCTTTTTTTTCTAATCTTTAAATAAAAAATTGTAATAATAGCTAAAGGATTTATGTTAATAGTTTGTAAAATACAAGGCAAGGTAGTTTTGTTCATAGTTTATGGTTAAAATTTATTGTTAGAAAAGCATTTCCATTTTGAGAGATGCTTTTTTTTCTAATCTTTAAATAAAAAATTGTAATAATAGCTAAAAGATTTATGTTAATAGTTTGTAAAATACAAGGCAAGGTAGTTTTGTTCATAGTTTATGGTTAAAGTTTATTGTTAGAAATGCATCACCGAATTGAGTGATGCTTTTTTGCGTAAAATAGTCCACTTGTGGGCAAAAAATGGCAAATAAGAAAAAAAGAAATAAAAGACTCAGAACCTATTTTTTTGTATTCATAACCCAACAAAAAAAACAATTGAATTCTAAATTATTTTTTATATTGCATTAAAGTTTTATTCTTAAATCACATTTTCAATGAAAATCCTTGTTCCAATTTCTATCCTTTTGTTTGGTATTGCATCTTTTGTTTCAGTTAATTCTAACTCCAATGAAGAAAAGTTCCAAAATCAACTAATGAAAGATTCTTTAATGGCCGACCGAGAAAAGCAAATTTCCATTCTAAAGGAGTCATTGAAAGGGAAAGAGACATTACAAGCCGATTCGGTTTTTAAAAACATTAAATCGCTTAAAGGGAAATCAACAGAACAAGTTTTAAGTATTATGAATGGGTGGGGACATGCTTTGGGAGTAACTTGTAAATTTTGTCATGATGTAAACGATTGGGCTTCAGAAAAAAGTCGTAATCATTTACGAACTCGCGAAATGATTGTAATGAACGATCTACTAAATCGTGAACTTTTGGCGAATATGAAAGGATTTAGGCAGCCAGTAACCATGGGTTGTATATCTTGTCATAATGAAATGAAAGAACCCACCCATGATGGCCCTAAGCCCCAAGGGGCTCGTTCAAGGCCGGAAGGTGGTAGCCCTCAACCAGTTGGTGTAAAAAATTAATTTTTATAAGTAGTAAAAATTTTGAAAAAGTAAATAAAGGAATAGTATTTTTATATTACTGGCGTCCGAGAAAAAAATAAAAACAAAATAAATTCCTTTAATCACAAAATCGGGACGAATCGTGACCATTTTGAAAATTTGAAGAGGAGAATTAATATCAAATCTTAAATAGCTAATAATCAAATTTTAAAGGGGGGCGCCCTTTAGGTTTATTCGATTCGTACCGATTTGTGAATGTTTTTTTGGAGGGACGCCACTCCGATTCTTTTTTCGATTGGACAGGCATACCTGCGGTACGTCGAAACGCAAAAGTAAGGCCGTCCGCAGGACACACAAAGAATAAAACTGAGGGTGTCTTTTTTAAAAACTAGAAAAATGGGCCCGATTCGGCGACCCGATTGAATAGTCATTTGATTAGGATTTTTGATAAATTTTAAATTTAACCGTTTGCCAGTAATTATAATTTTAACAAAAAGCTAAGAAATATAATTTTTTTGTTATTTATTTGTAATTAATAATAGTCATGTTTCTTGGATTAATTATTTGCAAGTTCATTTAAGTAAAATTTTGTAAATACTTTCTGTTTTTTTAAAATTTTAGCTTCAATTAAGTATTATTGTCCACGACCTATAAAATATCTTAATACAGCCAATAAAAACCATTATAAAATTAATGTACAGAAACCTATCACGAAGACTCTTTTTAGAGCGTTTATCTATTGGATCGGCAATACTAACGGTCTCTCCAACTGCCTTGTTCGCAAAAAGCACTAAAAATTTATTAAAGGTTTTATTACTGGGAGAAGACTTAGAGTTTCTTAATGTGATAAATAAATCTGAAAAAGCATCAGTGACTACCGACCTAAAATTAGCTAGTGTTATATATTTAAGTGCAGAGTATAACCAAAGTTGCGAAGGTCTTCGTGTGTTTTCAGATTTGGGTAAGCATTTGATTATTGAAGGCACAAAAAACAATTCAGAACTAATTAAAAGCTGCAAAAGTTCTGGTAGTTCGCTAACCATCGTTGAGCGATTGATAGATGGTTCAAGTTTATTTAGCAGTGCCATTTATTATGAAAAAAATACTTCACAAATAGCTAATTTTAAACAAGTTGTAAATATTTTAGAATTCTTGGAACAAAACACAACCCCGATGAAATTTTTTATAAAAAGTCACTAAAACGTGGTAAAATTACCCATTAGATAAAACAGGTATTTTTACTCTGTTCTGAAATTAAAATTAAAATTATTTTTGACAAATTTCCCACTAAAATCTTTAAAATTATTAATATGGCAGAACCATTTTTTTCAGAAATTCGAATGATGTCCTTCATTTTTGCCCCCAGAGGCTGGGCGATGTGCAACGGACAACTATTGCCTATCAACCAAAATCAAACCCTTTTTTCTTTGCTCGGAACAACCTTTGGTGGTAATGGGCAAACAAATTTTGCTTTACCCGACAATCGAGGGCGTACCCCGATTCATGTAGGCGGAGGACATACACTTGGCGAGCGTGGAGGGGAAGCGGCTCATACCTTAAGTATATCAGCGCTACCAACTCATATTCATACAGTACAAGCGTCTTCGGTGGGGGTAAGTACAAATGTGCCTTCTGGCTCAACTCCCTGGGGGAATACCTCCCCAACTAATGTATATAATGGGGCTGGGGCGAACCTGTCGGCAATGAATGCCGCTTCTATTACCAATGCTGGTGGTAGCCAAGCCCATCTCAATATGCAACCGTTTCTTACACTCACATTTTGTATAGCTTTACAAGGCATTTTTCCATCACCTAACTAATTTTTTCAAACATTTAAAACACTTTAATACAATGGCTCAACCTTATGTTGGAGAAATCAGAATGTTTGCAGGCAATTTTGCACCTGCAGGTTGGATGTTTTGTGATGGTCAATTACTCCCCATTTCTGAAAACGAAACTTTATTTCAATTGATAGGAACTACCTATGGTGGTGATGGACAAAGCACCTTTGCCTTACCTGATTTACGAGGTCGGCTTCCGACACATCAGGGCAATGGTACTATTTTAGCTGAAACTGGTGGTGTAGAATCAATAACGCTCACTGTCTCGCAGATACCAGCTCACTCGCATACACTTTTGGCAACTGCTGATATTGGCGCAACAGGAAATCCTGCTGGTGGTTATTTGGCATCAACTGCTGTCGGTCAGAAAATATATTCGACCGCAAGCCCGACGCAAGCCTTACCTTCAAATATGGTGGCAGGAACAGGCGGAAGTCAGCCTCATACTAATTTTCAGCCGTATCTATGTGTTGTTTTTATCATTTCGTTGTTTGGTATTTTTCCTTCGCCAACCTAATGATTTTATAGTAAAGTATCAATTTTTTTATCAATCAAGACTTTTAAAACATTTATAATTATGGCAGATCCTTTTATAGCCGAAATCAGAATTTTTCCCTTCAATTTTGCCCCCAAAGGGTGGGCATGGTGCAATGGGCAGTTATTACCCCTTGGGCAAAATACAGCACTTTTCTCCTTATTGGGTACTACGTATGGTGGTAATGGTATGAGCAATTTTGCATTGCCTGACCTTCAAGGTAGGGCACCCATGCACCCAGGGCAAGGGCCGGGTTTATCGCTTCATGATTTAGGTGAAACAGGCGGAAGTGAAACCACAACGCTCCTTGAAAGTGAAATACCTTCGCATAGTCATGGAGTAATGGCTTCGGTGGTGAATTCTCAAGTAATTACGCCAACTGGTGCAGCAACAGGGCGAGGAAACCCAACGCCAATTTATGCGGCATCGTTATCGGGAGTTGCTATGGGGCAAAATAGCTTAACACCAGCAGGTGGCAACCAACCGCATAATAATATGATGCCCTACTTGACTTTTTATTTTAATATTGCTTTGCAGGGGGTTTTTCCACCTAGAACTTAAAAGCCAACTTCTAAAGCGTGTAATTTATGGAACTATGATAGTAGAAATTAGTGATAAGTCTTTAAGTATTCGTCCTATCCAGGATGAAGACCTTATGGTTTTAAATGAAATATATGGTAGCACTCGTGAAAAAGAACTGAAACAAGTAGTGGAGTGGAATGATGAGCAAAAAAAAAACTTCGTGCTTCAGCAGTTTATGGCTCAACACGATTATTATCAAAAAAATTATATTGGAGCAGCGTTTTATACTATTCAAAAAAACAAAGTTGCCATTGGAAGACTATATATCCATGAAAATTTTCAAGAAAAAGGTGTCAGAATTATTGACATTGCTATTTTACCAAATTGGCAAAATAAGGGCATCGGAAAAAGCATTCTAAAAGATATTTTGGCGAAAGCCAGCAAATTGAACAGGGCTGTAAGTATTCATGTAGAAACTTTTAACCCTGCCATGAAACTTTATAAAAAATTAGGTTTTGAAAAAATTAGTGAAACTAACGGAGTTTATCATTTATTAGCATGGAACTACAAGATTTAAGTCAATTATCAGTGGAAGATTTTAGTGCTTTTTTAAATAAAAAGCTAAAAATAAAGTTTGATGAAAATCATATTTTAGAAGCAGAATTGATTGCGGCAAGGCAATTTAATAATTATTCGCCTTTGGAACGAAAGCCTTTTTCTTTGGTTTTTAGAACAGACCAAAAAACTGACTATTTTATGCAAGCAATCTATATTTTGATTCACCCCGAAAAAAATGAAATACCTCTTTTTTTAGTTCCACTCGGACTGGATGCTGAAGGAATGAAATATGAGGCGGTGTTTTCGTGAAATCGAAACTTTTAGGTTTTAAAACTATTTTGCCCAAATAAATAAAAAAACATTTTTTCCCATGAAACAAATCTACGCTTTTGTTATCGCCATTTCGTTATTGCTTTTTGGATTGTTTAATTTCAACCCAAAAGACTCAAATGATGCTCTTTTTGGTTATGAAAAGAAAATCATAGCCAAAGAAAAACCCAAAAATCCTCCAAAAAAAAAATCAGGAAGATTTGTATTGAAAAGTGCAGTTTCTGACAAAATTACGTCTGAAAATCAAGTCAATAAATGGTTTGCCCCAACTGCGGTAACTATTGTTGCCTCAAAAACAGTTTCGGTCAGTGGAGGTGGAAATGCAGTTCCTGGAAGTATACTTCAATACACTGTTTCGCTTTCAAATTCGGGTACAACAGATGGAACAGCAGTTTCATTTACAGATGTTTTGTCAAGCAATTTAACATTGGTTGCAGGTACTTTAAAAGCAAGTCCCATCGGAAGAAATGATGCTTATAATGTCATTGGAAATGTGGGAATTACGGTAAATGCCGCAAACGGCATTTTGACAAATGACATTAGCCCCGATAATACAACAATTTCTATTTCGGCAGCAAGTGGAAGTTCCACCAATGGATCGTATAATTTGGCAGCCGATGGTAGTTTTACTTATAATGCTAATGCAGGTTTTAGCGGCTCAGATACCTTTAATTATACCGTAGTTTCTACCAATGGAACAACAGGAACAGGCACTGTAACACTTACGGTTTCAACACCTATATGGTTTGTAAATATTGCCGCAGGAAGTAGTGGAACTGGTACTTTGGCAAATCCATTCAAAGATTGGTCAAATTTTGCAACTGCCAATGTGGGTGGAGCAGGAAAACCCGATAATAATCATTTTGTATTTATTTATTCTGGTACTTACGCAGGTGCTGCTACCCTCCGAGTAGGACAAAAAGTGCTTGGAAAAGGAGCAACAACTTCGTTAGCCACTTTTGCAGGTGTAACTGTAGAATCATATACCAATGCTTTGCCAACAACAAGTGATACAAAACCCAATCTGACGAGTATAGGAACTACCATCTCCTTAACAAGCAGTGGAAACAACACTTTGAGGGGATTTGATATGGGAAATAGTACGAACTATGACATTTCAGGCACAAGTTTTGGTACACTGACAGCCTCTGAAATGATACTCAATGGAAATGGAGGTAGCCTTAATTTGGCAACAGGGGCGGTTTCAGCTACTTTTACCTCAATTACTTCAAATACAGCTTTTAAACCAATCGCTTTATCGAATATTACTGGAACTTTAACTTCAACAAATGGTGTAAGTTTATCAAGTCCTTCAAATACTGGTATTGAGATTGCTGGAGGAAGCACTTTAACAGCAAATTTTGGAAATACAAGTATCACAACTTCAATAGGAACAGGTATATCCATTACTGGAGGAACTGGCAATACTTCAATTATTAATTTCAGTGATTTAGATGTTGCTTGTAATTCGGGTGCAGTGGCTATTAGCACTTCACATTCAGGAACTCTAACTTGCACCAGTGGAACAATAACCACTTCCAATGTTAGAGGAATTGTCTTAAATGGAGGTTCAAGTGTCCTAAAAGAAACACTTGGCGTAGTTTTGGATTCTTATTCAGCAAGCGGTGCATCAAAAGGTTTAGAAATTCTAAATACATTAGGTTCATTCACAATAAACGGCACTGGTACAACCGACGGCTCAGGTGGTACGATTTCCAACATATCTGCAAGAGGAATTGAGTTGAATAATGCTTCAAATGTGACCCTCAAAAACATGGCTTTGACCAACGCAAATACTACTGACGGTACAATTACGGCATCAGATAACACCGCAGCCAATGCAGCAATTTTTTTAATTACTGTTGCAGGGCTGACCTTAACTAATATTGATGTTTCGGGTACTACTACCCAAGTAGGTTTAAATCTAAATGCCTGTTCAAATGTTGTAGTAAGTAATAGCACATTTGCTAATTGTGGTACTTCTTTAGTAACAAATGAAGGCGGAATTGTAGCGATGAACCTTTCGGGTACATCTTCTATAACCAACACATCAGTAACGGTTTCTGGTGGTCGAAATGTTTTTATTAGAAATACAAATGCTACTACTTTAATATTGACTGTTACAGGTTCGACTTTTGCTACTGCCAATGATGCCTCTAACTTTCTATTTGAAGGAAATAATACGACAAACAGTACACTAACTTTTAAAACAAATACATTTTCAAATGCTACTTCTCATGGTTTGGATGTAAATGCTAACAATACTTCTACCATAAATGTGCAGATTGGAGGGCCAAATATTGCAGATAAAAATACTGTAACAGCTCGAACCACCACACCCGGAAGCGATGGTATCTTTGTTCAAGGTTCGGGAGCACCTACTGTAAACTATAACATTGTCAATAATGATGTGCAGACGAGTTTTAATGGGTATTTTCCTATAAATGTAGGCGGTCAAGGAACGGGCGGACAATTTATGGGTAGAATCAATAATAATACAACGAGTATTTTGAATGCTATCGTACCAACCTCAGGTATGGGAATTTATGTAGGTGCTTATGGAAGGGTAAAACATATTACCGAAATTAAAAATAATACAGTCAGTAATGCTGGTAATTATGGGATTCAAGCGGAGGCAAATAATAATAATACTGCCAGTGCTGATGCTACTATGGATGCTACCATTCAGAATAATGTTGTGAATATGATTGCTGGAGGTTCTGGTTATTCTCATTATGGCTTAACCGCCAACTCGCTAAATGCTGGAAGTGGAAATATTGTTACTTGTGCCAATACAAGTGGCAATACCTCTAATAACACTTCTGCACTAAACTTGGAGCTAAGTTCCAACATTTTGGGTGTTCTAGCAACAAATGCTAATATTAAAATACAAGGAAATTTTGGCGCATTACCAGCAGCTTGGACAACCTCTAATCCTGCGGGGGGATCTACTGCTATAAATGCTGGTGGTGGTGGTACTGTTACACTATCTGGGGCATTTACTTGCCTTACACCAACAAATCTTGCTGCAGCAAGACTTGCTTTTGAAGAAAATAATCTCGTAACAGAAGCAAATATTGAGGCAATTGTGGCAGAACAAAAAATAACACCTCCCAATAATGAAATTATTGATGAAAATAAAAATGAAGCCTTAGTTATTAAAGAAAACACACCAATTTCTCCAAAAATCAATAAAAATATCTCACAAAACTCAGTAGCTGCACCACAATCAGGCGAAACCATTACAATAAATGGTGCAGGATCTGGTTTTTTACTTCCTTCAAATAAAAGTACGACCATTACTTTCAATGCAAGTGTCGCACTTTTGCCATCTTCTTGTACTATTACTAACCAAGCAAGTGTTTCGGGTAGTAATTTTACAACGGTTAATTCAAACACAACTACTACCAATTTAATAATTCCTCCACCAACTGCCTTAAATGCTGCAACACCAATTTGCAATGGACAAAGTATTTCGTTGTCTGCTACTTGTTCGAGTGGTGCAGTTCAGTGGTACAATGCCGCTGCAACAGGCACTTTACTTGGCACAGGAAGCCCTTTTGTTCAATCACCTACAAGCAATACCACTTATCAAGCAGGCTGTTTGGTAGGAGGTTGTGAAAGTGTGAGAATAAATACTGGTTTGATTACGGTCAATCCTTTGCCAATTCCAGCTCCAACAAGCAATTCGCCAGTTTGTGTGGGTGCAACCCTGAATCTCACGGGAGGAGGTGGTGGAACATACGCATGGTCTGGTCCTAATGGATTTACTTCAACAAATCAAAGTCCAAGTATTGCCAACGCCACGGTTTCGGCAACTGGTACTTATACCCTAACTGTAACAAATGCAGGTTGTACAGCTTCGGCTACTACTGCGGTAACGGTGAGTACTCAGCCAACGGCTACAGCGAGTAGTAATTCGGCAATTTGTGTGGGTGAAACCCTGAATTTTACGGGCGGAGGCGGTGGGACATACGCATGGTCTGGGCCTAATGGATTCAGTTCAACGGCTCAAAACCCAAGTATTACCAACGCCACAGTTTCGGCAACGGGTACTTATATCCTCACTATAACAAATGCAGGTTGTACAGCTTCTGCTACTACTGCGGTAACATTGAATGCTCTACCAACGGCAACGGCGAGTAGTAATTCGGCAATTTGTGTGGGTGCAACTCTGAATCTCACGGGCGGAGGCGGTGGAACATACGCATGGTCTGGTCCTAATGGATACAGTTCAACGGCTCAAAGCCCTAGTATTACCAATGCCACGGTTTCGGCAACGGGTACTTATACCCTGACAGTAACAAATGCAGGTTGTACAGCTTCTGCTACTACTGCGGTAACGGTGAATGCTCTACCAACGGCAACAGCGAGTAGTAATTCGGCAATTTGTGTGGGTGCAACCCTGAATCTAACGGGCGGAGGCGGTGGGACATACGCATGGTCTGGTCCAAATAGCTTTACCTCAACAGCACAAAGTCCGAGTATTGCCAACGCCACGGTTTCAGCAACTGGTACTTATATCCTCACTGTAACAAATGCAGGTTGTACAGCTTCGGCTACTACTGCGGTAACGGTGAGTGCTCAGCCAACGGCAACAGCGAGTAGTAATTCGGCAATTTGTGTGGGTGCAACCCTGAATCTCACGGGCGGAGGCGGTGGGGCATACGCATGGTCTGGTCCTAATGGATTCAGTTCAACGGCTCAAAACCCAAGTATTACCAACGCCACGGTTTCGGCAACGGGTACTTATACGCTAACTGTAACAAATGCAGGTTGTACAGCTTCGGCTACTACTGCGGTAACATTGAATGCTCTACCAACGGCAACGGCGAGTAGTAATTCGGCAATTTGTGTGGGTGCAACCCTGAATCTCACGGGCGGAGGTGGTGGGACATACGCATGGTCTGGTCCTAATGGATACAGTTCAACGGCTCAAAGCCCGAGTATTACCAATGCCACGGTTTCGGCAACGGGTACTTATACATTGACAGTAACAAATGCAAATGGATGTAGTGCAAGTGCCACTACGGCAGTAACAATCAATGCTTTACCAGTACCCAATCCAAGTTCGGACTCTCCAAAATGTATTGGAGCGACATTGAGTTTCAATTCAGTTGCTGGAATGACAACCTACGCTTGGAGTGGTCCTAATTTGTTTAGTTCGAATATTCAAGCACCATCAATCAGCAGCGTTACAAGTGCTATGGTAGGTACTTATACATTGACAGTAACAAATGCAAATGGATGTAGTGCAAGTGCCACTACGGCAGTTACAATC
>JANOMP010000066.1:0-14539 GCA_031420365.1 Cytophagaceae bacterium | reverse complement strand
GTGTGTTATCATAAAAGTAGTTCGACCTTTCATTAACCTTTCCATTGCTTCCATTATCAGAGCCTCCGTTTTTATATCAACTGAACTTGTAGGCTCATCAAGGATCAATACGGGGGCATTTTTTATAAAGGCCCTGGCAATTGATATCCGCTGTCTTTCCCCCCCCGACAATTGCATTCCCCGCTCGCCCACCTGGGTTTCATATCCATCTATGCATTTAATTATAAAATCATGTGCGTTGGCAGCTTTTGCTGCAGCTATTATTTCTTCTTCCGTAGCATCAGGCTTTCCATAAATTATGTTTTCCCGGATACTTGTGGAAAATAAAACCGGCTCCTGCAAAACAATACTAAACTGATCCCTGTAATCGGCAAGCTTATAATTCCGGATATCAGTTCCATCAACAAGAATTGCACCTCCGGTAGTATCATAAAACCGCATTAAAAGGCTTATAAGGGTTGATTTGCCCGAACCCGTGGAACCCATTATCCCTACACGGTCTCCAGCAGTAATTTCAAATGAAACATTTTGTAAAACTGGCTTTTCCTCTTTGTATGAAAATGAAACATCGCGGAATGTGAAAGACCCATTGGCTCTTGTAAGGTGAATGGAATGACTTGTTTCTTTCACTTCCTTTTCCTGGTCCAACAATGCATATACGCGGTTTAAACTGGTAATGGAAGACTGCGTATTATTAAGTTCCTTACTGATACTTTGTAATGGACCGAAGATCATTCCAAGGTAGGAGATAACTAGGGTAAGATCGCCCAAGGTCATCAAGCCCGATTGAACATAACTGGCTCCAAAATAAATGAAAAGCGCTGTTCCGGTTGCAAATACCATGGCCACCAAAAAATTAAATGTTGCACCCACCCAGGCCACTTTTATTTGCCCCTTAAATGCCTTGTCCGATTGTTTTGCAAAACGTGTATTCTCATTGCTTTCCTGTCCAAATGCCTTTACGATCCGGAGTGAACTCAGCACTTCATGAACAACAGACATGGCCATGCTCTCATCTTCTTTAACCTGGGTCCAGGTTCTGTTTAAAAGCTTGGTAGAAAGCCTGGTAAGAATAAATAACGGTGGAATAACGCACAAGGCAATAACAGCCAGTTGCCATTGAATGAAGAACATCACTATTACCATAGATAATAAGGTGATGACGGATTGTATCAGCGGGGAAATATTGTCAAGTAAAAAAGTGCGCACTCCAATGGTATCCCATTGCATCCGGTAAATTGAATCAGAAATTCCTTTCGTGTCGTGGTAAGCAAGGGAAAGCCGCTGAATATGATTAAAGACAACTGTCCGGAATTTCAAAACCATTTTTTCCCCAGTAAACGTTTCAAAAACCCAGGCAAACACCGCTATAATATTATCAATAAGGGCTATCAGGATAATGAGTGCCGCAGCTATGAAAACTATCGTCTTAAAATCAAATTGAAAATTTTGCGGGAACAGGAAGCTGATGTATCCAGGTACTGCAACAGCGCCAAAACCACAGTCAATAAGTATCTTCAGTGCCAGTGGCCGTATGAGGGCCAAAGGGATTGCCAATAAGTTAATAAAAAAAAGAGCGGTAATATGCGGCCAGAAATTACGGGCCTGCAAAATGGTTCTTTTAAAAAGTTTAATGATTGAATATTTCATTTTTTTGCCCTGCCCTCTTTAATCAGCATTTCTTTTTCTTGTTTGATTCGGTGCAAATTCTTCTAATGCAGCCCGCTTTACTTCCTCCGTATCATTTGCCTCAAGATATTTTATAATCCTCGCCGGAGCACCCACTGCAACCGCATAGGGCGGAATATTTTCCGAAACAATCGTATTGCAGCCAATAATGGCGCCTCTCCCGATTGTAACACCGGGCAAAATTATAGCACCAAAACCAACCCACACATTTTCTTCGATAAGAATCGGTTTGGGATCTGTAAATTCAAGATGCCTGTTATAAGACTTTGCCGTTTCTTCCAGCATTGCCCTTCGTTGTTCCCTGGAAAAAACTTTGTCATCAGTGAACCAGCTATCTGTAATCACACAGCCCCATGAGAACATACAGTGATCTCCGATCGTGATCGAATGGTTACAGATCATCCGTATTCCCTGTAGTACTACAAATTTTCCGACGGTTATCTGTCCGTAAACACCCGTTGTAAAACTACTGTGTCCATAATTGCCGCTTGCATATCCAAGCTTTAATGCCACTGGCCTTTTAGAAAAGAACGTCGTAAATGAATAGGCCGTATCCGGGTAAGACATTTCATCAAGTTCAATATTTTCTGGTAACGGCCCCGGGTGCCAGTCGTCCTCAATGAACAATCTTCCCTGCTCATCGGTGATTACAGGTTGGGCAAGATTATACATGCTCATATTTTTTTAATTCTGCCGGGTTACCTGAAACTACAGATCCGTCGGGAACATTCTTAGTCACGACAGACCCTGGGTGGATCACAGATCCTTTCCCGATGGTTACTCCTTTTAAAATTGTTGCGTTATAACCAATCCATACATCGTCTTCAATAATTACCGGCGCTGAATCAAATTGCGGCCTGCGGGTTTTATCGCCAATCGTTGAAACGGCGATTGTATCCCTCATTCTTAATGCCGGGTCAATCGGATGAAAATCTGTATCAACAATAGTTACCCCTCCGGCTATATACACATAATTTCCAATAATTATTTTTTCTGTGGCAGCAATGATTGCTGAGGAAATAAAACAATGATCTCCGATTTCAATGTACCCGTTTATTTCAGGAGCAAGGCCCGGCCCTTGTAGCGTAACATTATTTCCGATTTTTAAACCCAACGGAAGCTTTGAATAATATTTTCTGAAACACGCTGAAGTATCAATAAATGTATTTTCACCAACCATAATATTTGTTGGCGTTGGAAAGGCACACCAGTCACCGGTAATATCTACTCCGGGCTGCAGTACCTGGTAAAGTTCTTTGTTTACTTCCATCATTGTTAATTCAATTGATCCAACATTTTATTTAATACAATATTACTGTCAAAATATTCCCTGGCTGTTTCTTTCGCTCTTATACTTTGATTTTTGAGATCAGATCTTACCTTATTTATCGCATCTATTGCTGATTCAACATCAGTAAATGCAAATAATCCATTGCCGGCAGGTATATATTTTGACCATTGTGTTTCCTGAGTGATTACTGGTTTGCCTGCTGCAAGATAGCACGCAGACCTGCAGGAAAACCAACCACTATTCGATTTCACGTATGTTTCTTTTGCAACGCCAAATTCCGCAGTAGAATTGAAAATGAAATTCCTATAATCAGAAGAATTATTTACAAATTCCTGAGGATCTAATATCCTCCAGCCGAGGTTTTCAAATTCATGTATACTAAATTGGCTTTCTTTATTGAGAGGCCTGTTTATTACAACCTCAAAGTTTACTTCTGGTAAGCGTAATGGTACCTCTTTATATTTTTCAAACTCAACATCCTTTTGTCCCCATCCATCATTTTCATAGATCAACTTTTTTCTACCAGACCAATTCATAATGCTGGTAAAGCCAAAAGAAGGATTGTTAGGTTCCCTGTTCCACAGGTCCATTACCACAGGCTGCCGTGTAGGTATCCATATATTGTCCAGTAAAGGGATCTTACAATCCTCTGCGCCAATGTTTTCTCCAAATGTGAATAAATGGGTATGACCTTCCACCAGTTGCTTTGTCGTCCATGTTTGCGATGTGCCACTGCCACCATTTTCCTGCAGTAAATATTGCATTTGGGTAAACATAGGATCAGAATCAATCAGTATACGGTTGGCTATTTTCAAATATTCATCACGCGGATATGTAGAATAGGAAATATTAATGAACACGTCTGCAGATTTACAAAGGTCAATTATTTTCGCTTCGCTCATTCCATACGATTTGCCTGAAGCCACATCCCTGTATGCCCACTTATCTTTCATGCCGAAAGTTTCCATAAGATCTTTCAGGTATCCAATACAAAATGAGGCATCAGCCCAGGCATCTTTTTCTTTTTGAAAGATCGGGTACTGCCCGGTATCCTCAATATAATACACATCATGTCCTAACATTTTCAATCCTAATGGATATTGAATATAATCCCAGGTAGCACCACCAGTAGGGTACAGCCCTAAATACCCGCCTACAATAATCCTTAACTTCTCCACAACGATAAATTTTATTGAACAACAAATGCAGATACAAAATACTAATTACTATTCAAAAACATAGCATGTGCTGATAATTCTTCCACGTTTATTTGTAGAAAGGGTTGTTTCACCGGGATATAATGTCTGATTTTATTAAATCTTTTGTTTTAGCCCCATAAAACCAGGATCAAATATCATTTAAAACCCTTTTCACTATCCGGCAAATCCCAGCTTTCATTTGTACCATTTTCCGAATATATCGTTTTCTTTTCTTCGTTTTTAATTCTTTCTTCCAGAATGAATTGGTGGGTTTCAGCCGCATCCAAAACACTGAACAGTTCAAAAGCAACATAGAGGCTGTTTATGCAGCGGGCATTGGTGTTAATTAGCCGCATTGCAGATGATAAAAATAATACACCACATAGTATTGCTAAGAGCCAGAGTTGGGACAGACCAGCAAAAACTCCTACTGTGGCCATTATGCCCAGAAAAGAAATTTGGAAAAAGGAGAACTTCGGTGTGCACCTGAGTTTCAGGAACTGTTTCCCGCCACCATATTCTTCAATGGCCAGTACAGACCGGCAACTTGCGAATAAACCGTTTTTGACCTGCAGATCCCAATCATCGAATTCTCCTCCTCTTTTTACTCTTGTTCTTAACGTTTTAAGTTGTATCTCCAGGTCAGACAACCAGTCTTCCTGTGGTCTCCATTTTTCGGACCAGTACTGAAACACTTTGGACCTGAATGAAAAAAGGAATCTTCGGTTGAAGCCTGCATCCCTGTTTCTCCATGGAGTTAATCCATGCACAAAACGGCCGTATAACCGGGCAATGGGTTGAATGATGTGTAACAATACAATGAACAACCTGTACTTACCATTTTTCTTTTGCGCCGGCGACAGTGAAACATTCTTTGATGCACTGATGAATGCCTGCATCACTACGATGGCAAGGGATGCGGCAAAAATGGTAAAGCACCAAAACATCGGCGGCCAGATAAATCCGAGTGCACCCAGTATAGCCATTGAGAGAGAAAACAAATACCACTCAGGCATCAACGGAATGGAATTCCAGAATCCTTCAGCAGGTTTATAAACAGACTGGAAAAGAGCCGTTCCCCATGTGCCATGAAATATTTTATCTTTTTTCATTTTTACCGGAAGGGTAAAACCATTTCCATAAATGCGACCCACCCATGACAGATGACCAAATGCATTATATTTTTCGGGCCATTTGGCTTCGAGCAATGCTTCCGCTTTTCCATAACCTTTTTGTTGTCTCCAATAGGCTTTAAACGAATTACGCCGGCGGTGCCAAACCAGGGCTGATGGATGAAAGCCAACAGTTCTTCCTGAGTTCTGTATCCGCCAGCACACATCCACATCGTCTCCAGCCGAACGAAAAACAGGATCAAAGCCACCGATCTTCATGAGCACATCTTTTCTGAATGACATATTGCAGCCGGGCACATGCTCTGCTATTTCATCTGACAACAATACATGCACAGGTCCGCCGGGAGCATTGGCTACACAGGTAGCAATAAATCCATCATCAGACGGGGCAATATTCGGACCTCCGATACAGGCATGATCAGAATTTCGGAAGGAATAGGCTAAATATTGCAACCAATGAGGGTCGGGAAATGCATCATCATCAATATAGGCCAGTATTTCACCTGTTGCATGATGCATACCGGTATTTCTTGCATGACTTAACCCGTTATTCGGATAGGAGAACAGTTTTACAGGAAACTCTTTCACAATTTCCGGCAGCCCATTCGTAGAACCATCGTCGACAACAATCACTTCAAAAGAGGGATAATCCAGTTTCAATATTTCTGACAAACATTCTCGGATCGTTGCAGAACCATTGTAACTGCAAACTATGACCGAGATAAAAGGAAAATCAGCTTTTATACATACGGGAACTGCTTCAAATGCTTTTGAAACTGCGGTAAGTGCAGGCTTATGTTCTCTTTCACGGGTCACCACCCCAAAATCCCAATCTTCGATATCTGATCCGCCACGCCACCATTCATCTGTCCAGGCAAAGACAAACATTCCGGCGCAGCCCTTTTCAAAAATTGTTTTTACCTGCCATTGCAAAACAGCAGCTTGTTTTTCTTCACCATTTCTCCGGCTGTCCAACCCGATCTCAGCCATCACCAGCGGTTTGTCACCGCAGAGATTTTGAAGCCTTGTGATATAGCCCCCTAATTTTTCCGGTGTTTCTAAATAGACATTGAAGCAGCAAAAATCAAGGAAATCCAGATCCAGATATTCTGTGGTCGGGTAGTTTACATAAGTGATCAGCGTTTCCGGGCTGACTTTTTTTACTTCAGTATATAATTTTTGCAGGAAGCTTTCAATTCTTTTCTTTCCATACCAGCGAACTATCCCGGCCGGTATTTCATTGCCGATGGCAAAACAAAGGATAGCAGGGTGGGACCTGCATTGTACTGCATCTTCCCTGACCCTTTTAATAATTGCAGTGTAAATGGACCTCTTCTCAAGGAATGTAATGTGCTGTTCCCAGGCAAGTCCTACCATTACCTTCAGGTTGTGTAGTTGGGCAGCATTCAATAAAGACTTCGGGGGAATCGTATAAGTACGAATACAATTGATCCCTGCAGCAGCCATCTGGCGGAAATCCTGGTCTACCGTCGCTTCATCGGGAAACTGGCGACCATTTTCATCAGGACGAAAAGTGCCATAGGTTACTCCTTTGATAAAGAATTTATTTTCTCCATCATACAAAAACTTGCCTTTAACAGTTATCTTGTTTGTGCTACTATCTGGATTCTTTTTCATGCCTATGCCTTAAACAATTCAAATATAAAATTGAAAGCAAATTTAATGCCATTTCTAAAATGGTTTTTTAGAGGAAAGGATCACACATCAGAGGAATTGAGACTTATTTCTGTCTTTCGGATGGATGATATGATACCTGCCGGGGCTTATACAAAGCCATAACCAATTTGAATTGTAATCTTACTGAAATAATTTGAATTATGCAATGGTTATCCAGTTTATTCCGGGTATTTTTGAGGTAATAAGGTCTTATTATCAATTTGTCAGCCAAAATGATAAGCCATTATTGGCAGTCAGATCATTTAATTCCTGGCTATTTTAATTGCCAAACAGTTTCTTTATTACCTTTTTCTTCAATGTGTCAGTAACCCTTTTCTTCAACGTGTTTTTGACATTCTTTATTGACAGGTTGGTGGTATCAATTCCTATATCTGCCAGCTATTCATTTACTTTATCTTTTGCCTGTTTTCTTGTTTCATCCTGTGAATCCCTGGTTTTTTTGGTGGCGCTGTCCAATTTTGCCCTGGCAAAATCCACATTGTCCCAGAAATATAAAGGCCAAAATAATTTTAGATATGGCCAAAAATATGGAATCCTCTGCAAGAGAAGCATTCCCAATGGCTGCACGAGTGACCGGCCACTTTCACAGAATAAGATTAGCTCAAAATGCCATGCAAGCCGTAAGAATTAAATTAAGTTGGAAAGAATTAGACTAGGAAAATAAAAATATAGCAAAAGAAAATAATAAGTATAAACCTACGGTTTTGGAAAATAGAGATAACCAAAACAACTTTTAACAAGATGTAGGTATATAATTGTAAAAAAAGAATGACAAAAGACTTAAAACTAGAAAGTAAGAGAACGAATTATTTTCGAAAGGTAACCAGAATTCCAAGTAGCATGTACAGCACCTACACCTAAGTGATTGTTATGGAAATAAAAACAAAATAGACGCTATGGTATAATTTAAAAAATGGTTTAATGATACTACCATACTAAAATTGAAAAACTTCAATACAGTATGAAATAGTATAGAATCTCATTTTGAAAATATCCTTGACTATTTTAATAATTTTAACACAAATGCTAATGCTGAATCTTTTAATTCTAAAATAAAATTATTCAGAGCTAAACTTAGAGGAATCGCCGGTACAAAATTTTTTTTGTTTGAGTTATCGAAACTTTTTGCTAAATCCCCAAAATAATCCAAAGATTCTTTTAAAATAAACCTGATTTTAATTTAATCAGTTTTTTTTTAAAGATTCACACAGTCTGATTTTATTTTTTGAATCTTTTTATTCTTTCAATTTAACCAGCAATAAAAACTCTTCTCGTTTAAGAATATTATCAAAAATTCCCCCAAAATAGGTAGAAACTGTAGAGCTAGTTTGGTCGGCTATTCCCCGAGAAGAAACACAAAAATGGTTAGCATCTACAATTACTGCTACATCTTCAGTTTGAAGAGCAACTTTGAGTGCATTGCCAATTTGAATAGTTAAGCGTTCTTGTACTTGTGGTCTTCGCGCATAATAATTTACAATTCTATGTAATTTTGAAAGCCCGATTACCTTACCAGAAGAAACGTATGCAATATGGACTTTTCCAACAATAGGCACAAAATGATGCTCACAATTGGAATAAAAGCTGATGTTTCTTTCCACCAACATTTCTCCATATTTGTAAGTATTCTCAAATAAGGTCATAGCTGGCATATTTTCTGGATTTAAACCGGAAAACAATTCCTTAACAAACATTTTAGCAACTCTTCCAGGCGTACCTTTCAAACTTTCATCTGTTAGATCTAAACCAAGCGTATGCATGATTTCTGCAAAATGATTTTGAATAATTTTTATTTTAGTTTCATCGTCCATTGCAAAAGCATCAGGTCTCAGTGGAGTAGAAATATTTGTTAAGACACGATCATCGCCTATGTTCTGGTCTTTAAGCTGGGTATTCAACATAATTCCTTTCAGTTTCGAATAATTTAATTTTTAATTCTAATTTTTTATCAATTTGTGGTCTTAATATATCATAAATTACGACCGCAATATTTTCAGCCGTTGGATTTAAATTCTTGAAAAATTCTACATCCAAATTTAAGTTTTTATGGTCAAAATGATCTAATACATCTCTTTTTAAAATATCACTCAATATTTTTAAATCAAAAACATAGCCAGTATCAGGCTGTATTTCCCCAGTAAGTTTTACAATTAAGTCGTAATTATGACCGTGAAAATTGGGATTATTACATTTTCCAAAAATCCTTTCATTTTGCTCATCAGACCAATCGGGATTAAATAATCTATGTGCTGCGTTAAAATGTTCTTTTCTGTATACTGAAACTCTTTTCAAAATATTGTTTTTTAGTCTTGTACAAAGTATGTGTACTACACAATCAAAAACTCGAAGGAGATTTTAATAAAATACTAACGAATACTTGAATTATATTGTTCATAAATATTTAATTATTATATTAGTAAAAAAAATTAATAAATAGAATTTATGAATCGACGAAATTTTCTAGCCACGAGTTTAGCCACTAGTTCCATTCCATTTATTGCTGCCAAAGGAGCTAAAGAAGACAAGAAAGTACGATTAGCTTTTATTGGAGTGGGATTAAGAGGAAGAAATCATGTGGAACAATCATTATATAGAAATGATGTGGAAATTACTGCTATTTGCGATATAGATCCTGATGCCATAAAAAGAACACTGGAAATTACGAAAAAATTTGAAAGAAAAGACCCCGCTGTTTATGGCAAAAACAATATGGATTTTATCAATATGCTAAAAAGAGAAGATATTGACGGGGTGATAATAGCCACACCTTGGGAGTGGCATGTTCCTATGAGTGTGGAATCAATGAAAGCTGGAAAATATACTGGATTGGAGGTATCAGCAACTGTTACGCTACAAGAATCGTGGGATTTAGTGGATACTTATGAAAAAACGGGTTCACATTGCATGATTTTGGAAAATGTTTGTTATCGTAAAGATGTAATGGCAGTGTTAAACATGGTTAGAAAAGGAATGTTTGGTGAAATGCTTTATGGTCATTGTGGCTACCAACACGACCTGAGAGAAGTGAAATTTAACGATGGTAAAAAATTCTATGGAGGCGGAGTTGAATTTGGTGAAAAAGCGATTTCAGAGGCAAAATGGAGAACGCAACATTCGATAGACAGAAACGGGGATATTTATCCAACTCACGGGCTTGGGCCAGTAGCTCATTGGTTTGACATAAACAGAGGAAATAAGTTTAACTTTTTAACTTCTATGGCTACAAAAGCTAAAGGATTGCACAAACATATTGTGGACAAAGGAGGTGCAGATCATCCAAATGCTAAAGTGAAATTTAAATTGGGGGATGTGGTAACTACTAATATCCAATGTGAAAATGGGGAAAATATTGTGATAATTCACGATACCAATTCTCCACGTCCATATTCTCTGGGTTTTAGAGCTCAGGGCACAGAAGGAATCTGGATGGATGACAATAAGTCTATTTATTTACAAAACAAAAGTCCAAAAGCTCATGCCTGGGAACCTTTTGCCAGTTATCAAGAACAATATATGCATCCCTTGTGGAATACACATGCTCAAACTGCCGAAAATGCAGGACATGGTGGCATAGATTTTTTTGTGATTCGAGGCTTTATAGAAGCTATTAAAAACAAAGTTGCCCCACCAATCGATGTTTACGATGCGGCCGCATGGAGTGCAATTAGTCCACTTTCTGAATTGTCAATTGCAAGAGGGAGCTCCCCTGTGGAAATTCCTGATTTTACTAGAGGGAAATGGCGGACAAATAAAAGAATCTTTGGGTTGGATGATAAATTTTGATTTTCTTGAATTAAAAATTAAAATATACGTTTTCAAAGCATGAACTTGTCTTCAAAATCCTTGAATTCTTGGGTTGGATTAGGTTTAATTTTAAAATGTAAATTTAAAAATTCAATTTATTTTTTTGTGAAAAGTAAAACAATACTTATTACTGGTGGAACTTCTGGAATTGGTAAAGCAACCGTTGAAAAATTAGCTTCATTTGGGTCGCAAATTATTTTATTAGGAAGAAATAAATACAAAGCTCAAAAAGTATTCGATGAGATTAAGAAAAATTTTATAGATGCTAGAATTGATTATATTGAAGGCGATTTGTCCTCTTTAAAAAGTATCGCTTTTGCGGCAAATGAAATAAAAATAAAATATCCCACAATTGATGTATTAATTAACAATGCGGGCGGTGTATTTTCAAAAAAACAACTGACAGAAGATGGATTCGAATGGTCTTATCAGATAAATCATTTAGCACACTTTTTGCTTACAAATTTAATTATTGAAAATTTATTAAAATCCGATGGGCCGAGAGTTATAAATCTTTCTTCTGAAGCACATAGAATAGGTTCCATAAATTTTGAAAATCTAAACTGTGAGAAAAAATTCAGCACTTGGAAACAGTACGGATCCACCAAACTAATGAACATACTTTTTTCGAAAGGACTTACTAACCGGTTTTCTAGCAGAGGGTTGTATTCATTTGCCTTGCACCCAGGAGTGGTAAAAACGGAATTTGGAGCCAACAATAGTGGGTTTTGGGGATATTTTAATAAAATGCCTTTTTTGATTTCGCCAGAAAAAGGTGCAGAAACCAGTATTTATTTGGCTACCCAAGATACTAAAAAATTAAATAATGGTGGCTATTATAAAAAATCGATGATTAGCTATTCTTCCTTAGACAGTCAAGATATTGAGGTTCAGCAACAACTATGGGATGTTTCTAAAGAGCAATTGCGTCAAAAAGGATTTAATATTTAGGCATTACAGGATTTAGAGTGGAGAAATATTATTAAATAAAACCTTTTAGAAAACAAATCACTGATTGTTCCATTAATCTCATTCCGAATATATTCGGACCGTCCGTATGGAATTTTTTAAGCAAGTTAAGTTGCTAATAGCTAGATAATTAATTTAAAAATTCATGGCGGACGGCTAGTTAGGATTTTTTTTTGTGAGTGTTTTTGGCTGAGCTGGCATTCCAGTTGGCCCGACATTCGGCTTTTTTTGACTGGGCCGGCAACCCGGAAAAGTAAGGCTAACAACAAATTCAGTAAACAGCAATCATTATTTAATTTTATAAAATTCAGGTTTTCACTCTAAATCCTGTAATGCCATAAAAAAAATTAAATAATTGGGATTCTGAATTGAAAAATTTTAAAAACCGCTTTAAAAAAAAGGCACAAATAATTATATTTGGCCCTGCTTTTTATAGCTTAGGTTAGTATTTAAATTTCGAAGTGTTTTTAAATTTTAAGTGTTTTGAAATGTATTTCTATTAAGAATAGCTATTTGGGGTTTACTAAGATAAAGTGTAATACTACTTGCTCCAATAAAATATAAAATTAAAAAGGACTTTAAGGAATTCGGTTGATTATAAAGTGGTTCCCAAAAATCAGAAAATAAAATTACACTTAAACCTAAAAGATTTTTTACTAATTCAAATATAGCTGCATTTGAGTTCTTGTCCATAAACTCGCAATAAGCATAAATATTTAAAAAAATAAAAGCTCCAAAACTCACCATTTGAGTAAAATTAAGCTTCCCAATATTTGCATAAAGCATTACTAAAAAAACCATTGCAAAAATAAACTGAAACCATACCCAAATCATGGAATTTTTATCTAAAACAGTTTCATATTTTTTGAAATTGTAAGGGTTAGTTATCTTGGCCACTGGATATTTTTCTTCAAAGCCTTCTGGCCGCCATCCTGTTGGTTTAAACCAAATTGTAAATTTATCTTTCCAATTTGTGGCACGCCAAGCATCTTGAATAAGTAAACCTACATGTTGAAAATTTATTTTTATTGGATTCCATGTACTTGCAGGTCGAGTGATACCATATATTGGTGGAGCGGTAGCCAACTCTTCTTGAAAAGTGCCGAAAAGCTTATCCCAAAAAATAAAAATTTGACCATGATTTTTATCCAAATATTCAGGATTTATGGCATGATGTACTCGGTGATGGGATGGTGTAACTATAATTTTTTCAAGAAATCCCATTTTTTTGATGTAAACAGTATGATACCAAAACTGGGCAAACAAATGAATA
This sequence comes from Cytophagaceae bacterium, assembly GCA_031420365.1. GTDB lineage: Bacteria > Bacteroidota > Bacteroidia > Cytophagales > Spirosomataceae > Leadbetterella. Next base: position 1,483 of record JANOMP010000066.1, on the reverse strand, counting down.
GGAGCAATAACTGCAATTACAATAGCAGGCACACCAAAAATAGCGGCAGGTATCAAAAAAATTGTAAAAATATTTACAAAACTTGAGATACTTTGACGCAAAGCACATCCTAAATTAAATTCTTCAGAACTATGATGAATAGCGTGTTTGTTCCAGAAAAAATTTATTTCATGCGACAGCCTATGTACCCAATAACCCGCAAAATCTAAAGCCATAAAAGCTATTAAATATACTGCTACCGTTTCTTCAATTTGAAAAATGGCGAATTTTCCTACTAGCCAGTTGTATGAAATAACAGTAAAACTAAGGCCCAAAACATCTTTTATAGAATTAGTGTAGCCTGAGCTTAAGCTCGAAATTGTATCAAGCGATTTGAAATTATCTTTAAATTTCAAATAACCATATAATTTTTCTAATAACACTAAACCCAAAAACATGGGCATTGCTATTAATAAAATTCTTGCATATGTTTCCATTATAGTATGCTTGCATAATAAATTAGCAACAAATATACATTTGAATATTTATATTTTTTATAGCTTTTGCCTATTTTTTTAATCCTATGTATTTTTGAAAGCTGACACTATTTTCAATATTTGCATATTGACCATAATTTTCCATAAATCAAAATGATTTTTTTTGTAGAGGCCGATGGATGGCTTCAAATGTCTTTTTCCAGTTTTAAGTACCAATTTTTCTACTCCAAGCTCTCTTGCCCAAGATTCCAACTCAAACAATAATCTGGAGGCTACTCCTTTTCCTCTGGCTTGTGCTATAGTGTACATTCGTTTTATTTCCCAGACCTTCCCTTCAATTTGCTTTATCGACCCACATGCTATTGGTTCATTATTTTCATATAAAACTAAAACATTATTTATTTTATCAATTTTATTGAATTGATTATAAAAATCGTGCTCTTGACCATCTCTAATTGCTAGAAATAGATCAAGTTGGTGTACTAATCTGATGAAATCTAGATTTTGAAAATTGGTTCTTATGATGTTAAACATTTTTAAATAACACGGGAAATTGACGGATTAGAAATATCAAAAAAATTAAAATAAAAAACCTTTCAATTGGCCTTTCAATGTCTATTTTTTGTTAATAAAGTACTTTTTATACTCATAGCTTAGTGAACCTTGTGGTTTTCTATTCTGTTTTTTTTACCACAAAGTACACAAGGGTTTACACAAAGTTCACAAGGCGATACTTTATAAAAACCTTTTAGTACTTTTTTGTCGAACCTCAGGTCAGACCCGAGAAGGGCTACAGCCAGCATCAAAGAATAAAGAATTCTTTTTTATACCCATAGCTTAGTGAACCTTGTGGTTTTCCTTTGTGCCCTTTGTGGTTTACTATTCTGTTTTTTTTACCACAAAGTACACAAGGCGATATTTTAAAAAAGTATTTTAGTACTTTTTTGGTCAGACCGCAGGTCAGACCCGAAAATGGCTACAGGCAGCATCAAAGAATAATTTTATAC
>JANOMP010000065.1:0-36100 GCA_031420365.1 Cytophagaceae bacterium | reverse complement strand
ACTCCCAGATACAACAAAGCAATATCAGAATTAATCCAAACTCTAAACGATACAGAAACCGTATTTCCGGGAACAGACCTTGTCCTTTTTTACCAAATAGATTGAAATTTAATTTACGCCCATGCATGGAGTTCTGAATTTACTTACATCAATTAATTCTAAATTTTTAAACTCTCTGTAAATTCGTGGGCTCATTTGCGGAATAGGAATATCCAAAGCATCTAAATCTTTGTTAGGATTTTCTTTGTCCACTTCCACAATTACAGGCGATTTGCCTTTTGAACCTTTGCCCATTGGGCTGTATTGAAATTCTACACCTTCCGTTTTTAAGCTCTCAACAAATTCTAAAAAGGCAGATGTACCAACAACTACAAGTTTTTCGGGCATATCCAACGAAAACATTTTTCTCAAACCTCTACCAATAGTTTGTTCCGGTAATATTTTAGAATCTGCACCAAATGGGCGAAGCCCAACAATAGTACTTACATTTCTAACATCCCAACCTTCACGAAGCATTAAAACAGATACAACTGCTTTATATGGCGAATGGTCTTTGTCAATTTCGTCAGCCGCTTTTCGCAACCGCTCTAATTCTTCCTTGTCTTTTTTAGTTGATGCCGTTTCTTTTATTTCCCCTGAATTGTTCGTGTGAATTGTAAGTACCGAGTTTTTCATTAGCGGATAATTACTTTCCAAAAATGCAGCGGCTTGGTCTGCTTCTTTGGTACTCATTGTCATTATGAATAGGATTGGGGTTTTGTAGTTTTTTAATTCATCATATTGCTGTTCCCATTCCAAATAACCTAAATGAATATAATCTCTGTATCGTTCAACAAAATCGCTGCTTTCTTTTTCTTGAATTTTTTGTCTTGATGCTTCGTCAGGTAATACAGGAGATTTTACAACATTTTGTTTGATGGCTTCCACCAAAGGATAATCGCAAATTGTCTGAACGAAAATAGCACCGTTGTTGTGTTTCGGAGTAGCTGAAAAATCGGCTTGCATACTTATTCCGTTTCCATGTTTTAATTTTAGTTTATTGCTAATGTCCTCAATGCTTTTGAACCAAGCCAAAGAACTGTCGTGTATGTGATGGGCTTCGTCATTCAACACGACCAAATCTTTAATCTTATCGCTTCGCATTACTTTACCTAAGTCTAAGCCTTTTGAAGTGTCGGCATCGGGTTTCGGTTTTACACCAAGAAAAGTTGTTTCAAATGATTGTTCGGGGTCGTCATTAAAAAATACTCTATGAATATTTGTCAAAAATATATTACCTGATTCTGTTATTGGTTTTAAGTCGTCCTGAATATGTAAGGTTAATTGAAAATCATTTTTCCAGTCTTTGTCGTTAAAGCCGTTGTCGGGAAAAAATGGTTCATCAAAAAACATTTTCAGTCCGTCAAAGTCCTTGCGTAGTCGGTTTAGCACAATGATATTTGGAGCAATTACTAAAAAGTCTTTTGATAGTGTGCTGTTTGCCTCATATAGTTTATGAAAGTATGACCAAACTAAAGTCAAGCCCATTACTTTTGTTTTCCCTGCACCAGTCGCCATTTTCACAACATAGCGTGTCCAGTTTTCATCAAACATTCCAGTACTAACACGTCCAGAAGAGTCAAACTTCATTAACTCGTATTTGTCTTTTGCGTTTGCTACTTCATATAAATAAATAATGGATTCAATCGCTTCACGTTGCGAAAAGAAAAAACTGAATTTTGTCTGCCCGATAAGATGTTCCTGATTGAACCAAAAATTTAACAGTGATTTAGAGGTTTCCGAAGCACCTTTATAATTTTCTTCTCTCCAATTTGCAACTGCAAGTCTGATTTTATAAACCAATGGAGGTAAAAGCTTTTCATAGGCATTTTGAAAAGCATCCATTTGACTTTGTGTCGGTGCCCATCTTTCGTTGGGTGATAATATTTTAAACGGGTCTTGATAAATCATTTACTTATTTTCTTTCGTTTCAAAGTTAATATTTATTTCGGTGTGTTGGCAAAAAATGGTTCTTTTGGTTTTGCGAAGAGTCGGTTCCGATAGCTCCAATGTTTGCATTGCTAAATTAGTATTTCAAAATTAATGGTTTTAATCAATAATTTTTTACTTTAATTTGATAAAAAAAGTGAAGGGATGAGAGCCTGCCGATGGCTAAATAACTCATGAAGTATATTCTCCGATAGATATGGCCTCATCCCTTTATGCCTTTTAGAGTCTGAACAGAATGTAAGGAGTTTTATAATATCCAGAATATCCAATTAGGAGACAAGATGAAGAAGGGTATCGCTTTTCAATTTTTTTTAATTTAAAATATGAATTATGAATTTATTAAAACAGGTAGTTGGTATTGATGTTTCAAAAGAGACTTTAGATATTTGTTTGGGTCGATTAAAATTGGACTTATCCATTGAACTTCACTCTTACAAAGTTTTCAAAAATACGGTTAGTGGTTTTGAGTTACTTTTGGAATGGGTAAAAAAGAATACTATTGTAGACATGGAGCTATTGTATGTTATGGAGGCTACGGGAGTTTACCATCAGAAGCTGGCATATTTTTTAGATAGTTTAAACCAAAAAGTGAGCATTGTTTTACCGAATAAGATAAGTAATTATATCCGAACTCTTGAAAATAAGACAATTACAGACAAATCGTGTTCTCAAGCAATTGCACGATTTGGATTAGAAAGAAAACTTTCAATATGGGTAAAACCTAAAGACGTTTATAAAAGAATTTGCCAGTTGACAAGAGAAAGAGATCAAGTTGTTGACGAAAGAGTGATTGTAAAAAATCAACTTCATGCGGAAAAAAGTGAAGCAGAGCCTCATGAAAACACATTGGTAAGACTTAAAGAAAGAATAGTTTTTTTGACAAATCAAGAAAATGAGATAAAAAAAGATATCAATATTTTAGTTTTAAATGACCAGGAGCTAAAAAGAAAAGTAGAGTTGGCATGTAGTATTCCAAGCGTTGGAAAAATGACCGCCATAGTAATTCTTGGAGAAACAAATGGGTTTGAGTTAATCAGAAACAAAAAACAGTTGGTCAGCTATGCAGGATTGGATGTGATTGATAAGGAATCAGGGACATCGGTAAAAAAGAAACCTAAAATATCTAAAAAAGGGAATAGACACATAAGGAAATCATTGTTTATGCCCTCATTATCAGCTATTAAATACAATAATGAAAGTAAAGATTTATTTATTAGAATAGTAAGTAAAAATGGATTAAAAATGAAAGGCTTAGTGGCTGTCCAAAGAAAATTATTGGAATTAATATTTACTGTCTGCAAAACAGACACGCCATATATTGAAAATTATGAAGAAAATAAAAAAAATAGAGTGCTATCTGAAACAGAAACACTCTATGCAGGCTAGTTCTATGACCGCCTTGTAAAACAAAGGTAAAAAAAAATTACATTTTTCTTGAATATTAACACAGAATCTATCAGGACAAAAACAGATAAAATGATAGGGTCAAGCCGCATTTGTAGCACTGAAGCGATAATTATGTAGGAAACAGATAAACCTAAAGTACCAAATAACATCAATGGTCTTCGGCCCAATTTATCTACTTGCGACATGGCCACGAGGGTAAAAATCACATTTACGGTGCCTATAAAAATGGTTTCTAAGAGTTGTCGATTGAGGTCTGCACCCAATGACTCATAGAGTGTTGAGGTGTAATTAAAAACCACATTGATACCACAAAACTGCTGAAATACGGCAAGCCCTATGCCGACAAAAATGGCAGGCAAAAATTTCTTTTGAAACATTTTTTGATTTTTGACTGCCGTTTTCTGCGAAACTTCAACGCTCAACTGTGTGGTTTCGGCGAACGACTTTCCGCCAATTTTTTCTAAAATTATTTTTGCTTTATCAGATTTTTGGTTCAAAATTAACCATCGTGGGCTTTCTGGTAAAAACCACACCCCCACAAAAAACAGCACAGACGGCACCGCACCAAGACCAAACATCCATCGCCAAGCATCGGGGCTAGTATCTGCCAAGAAATAGTTGATAAGATTGGTAATCAGAATACCCAAAACTATGGTAAGCTGATTGATGGAAACATTTCGGCCTCTCATAGCGGCGGGAGAAACTTCTGCAATGTACATCGGCGATAACATAGAGGCCATGCCAACGCCTAAACCCGCACCAAAACGCATCAAAAGAAATGTAGGGAGTACATCAGAAAAAGCCATTCCGAGAGAAGATATAGCAAAAAACAAAGCGGAAATCATCAAGGAAGGTTTTCTGCCTATTTTTTCAGAAAGCCAACCCGCCAGAAGACAGCCCACCATGCACCCAATGGCCAAAGTACCCGTTAAAAAACCTTCCCACCAAGGGTCTAAAAGAAAAATCTGTTTTAAAAAAGGCAATGCCCCCGCAATGACCGCAAAGTCAAACCCAAACAAGTATCCTCCGAGAGCCGATATGAAGGAAATAAAAAGAGCGTATTTAGAATTCATTAAATTTCGGTTTAAACGGTTAATATTTTTTCATCCAATAGCATCAGATTTTTGTGAGCCATTGCACCCAAATGCACTTTGCTCATGCACAGAACATTATCAAAATTTTGGCTGGCATCTTCAAACAAACCATTACCCAAATATCCTAAACCTACCATGTATTGGCAATGTATAAAATTCCTTTGATTTAAATCGACATCGAAAACCAATAAATCGGGCAGTGAAACGGCAAAAAAGTCTATTTTAATTTCATCGTTTTTATGTTTTTTGCCAAAATTTATGAGTTTATCGAATATCTCAGAGGCTTTTGGATGCTGCCCCAGTTTTTTCCAAGCCAAGCCCTGATACAAGAGTTTGTCGGGCTGTTGGTCGTTATAAAAAATTGCTTGAACGGGTTCTTCCAGTCCTACGGTGGCCTTTTCAAAATATCGTTTGGCCTCAGATTCATTTCCTGTAAGTTCATAACACAATCCGAGCAAATAATCCATATCATTTTCTTGCGTTCCGTAGATTTTACCTTCGCCCAAATTATGCGGAAATAACTTGGCTTCATTTAATAACTGAATAGCTATTTCATAATTTTGATTTTCTATTGCACGTTTGGCCATTTCTGTCTGACAAAATAAATATTGACCTATTACTTTTCCTTCGCCACCCTCCCACGGATGGAATATTCTATTTGATAACATCGCTTTTGCTTCCTGATAAGCCCCCGAGAGATTTAAAAGCGATATGTACTCTAAATACAAATCATCTCGTTTTTTTACCAACAAAAAACAGGATTGAAGTAGCTGTAACCTAAACTCCACATCGTAGTTCATGATTTTGTGCAATTGGTCTAACTCCATCAAAATTCTGGCATCTGAGTTATCCAATTCAAAGGCTCTTTGCATACTTTCGAGGCCTTTTTCACACCTTTTTTGTTTGTTGAAATAAGCCAACGAAAGATTACGATGCACCGTGGCAAAACTCGGTTGAATTGCCGCAGATTTTTCCCAACATGCAATCGCATCGTCGTACTGACGGTAAGCATACCAAAAGTTTCCTAAGAAATAGCTGGCATTAGCATCATCATTTTGTGCCAAAGCCCATTCAAGAACAATTTTTTCGTCTAATCTATTTGGAAACACAAAGTCGGGATTTGCCAATTGGGCATCGGCCAAATATTTAAGTTTTAAATTATCCTTATTTAGCTTATCGGCATAAAATGCCTCCATGTACAGCACTATTGGGTAGATTTCTTTGGTAGCATTTAAGTAAATTTCCAATAATTCGGATGCCTCGTCAAATAAACCTGCTGACATATATTCAAAGGCATATTCAATGTAATTATGCACATACCCTCGCATTAGTAATTTAAAATCGTTTAAAACCTCCGAAGCTTCCGATGAATTGGTGTTTTTTAATAATAAATACTTTTCAAAAACACCCATTGCATTGAGCGAATCCATCTCAAGTGCAATGTCTATTAATTTCATTGCTTTTTCAGAATCGCCATTTATGCGAAGGTTGGCAATCATTACATTGCGAGCGGCGTGACCTTTGTAATTTCTGTTGATAGAGTCCTCGGCGTGATCGATGGCTAGAATGTGGTCTTTTTTCATGCAGGCAAGTCGAGCCAATTCCAAATAAGCAACATCTTGCCAAGCTGCAGCCCAAGTGGCCTTATAAAAAGCCGAGTAAGCTTCTTCATAGCGTTCAAGTTTTTTAAGGCACAAACCCAAATTATAATACGCCTCACTATCGTAAGGATTAGGGTTTCGTTGGGTGAGGGTGGTTAAAGCTTTTTCAAAATAACCTTTTGCTTTAGAAAACTGCCCTCTTTTGAAATACCATAAACCCATGGCATTATTTGACCTTGCATCTTGTGGGTCTCTTCTCAATGCTTCCTCGTAATAGTCAGTGGCCATATAAGTGGCATGCCGGTACTGCTCAATATGCAAACCTGTAAGAAAAAGTTGTTCATTGCTTTCTATTTCATTGGGCAGTTTGGCCGCAATAGCCGCCTCGGGCAATTCACATTCAACGGGTTTTTCAGGAATATAAGAAATCAAAACTTTGCCTTTAACGTCTTTTATCCGTAACTCCAGATTTTCGGTATTGGCAAAATTTATAGGATTCTTTCGGCTGTAAATATTATAAGGTGAAATATTGATTATTTCCGAAAAAACGAGCTGATTATTAACCAAAAATTCTACTTTCAAATCATTTTGAACGCCACTCGCATAAGCCATGATGTGGTACTCATTTTCTGAAACCTCTAGATTTATTACCAAGTCCTTGCTTGCGTTTTTTACGTGGCCAAGCTCATTGTAAGGCATAAAATATTGGGTAAATCGCCTTTCTTCGTTGGGCATTATCCAAGAAAAATCGGGCTGATTATCAGTAAATACGCCCGTCATCAATTCTATGTATGGCCCATCTTCATCGGTCAAATTCCTATCCCATGCATATCCAAATTCGCCATTGCCCCAAGTCCACTGTTTTTTCCCTGGCGAAATATGGCGATTTGCCACGTGTAAAATACCCGCCTTAGTGTCATGCTCGTAGCCTCCTAAAAAATTATACTTGGAATTAATGGCCATGTAGGAGGTTGGCACTGGAATATTTTTATAGCCTGAAATATCTGTTCCTGGCGAATAATCCACTTTGTAGTAAGTACCAGTGGCAATCGGGAAAGATGAAACATCTCGCCTGCCGTGGTCATAAACGGCATATACATCGGGCGGAAAGATAGATTGATAATGGTCGTTTACTTTAACTGCTGGATTTGCCCACCACAAAAATGTCTGTGGAAGGGTGGTTCGGTTATATAAAACTCCCTTTATTTCGAGATAAGCTGCGTCAGGATATAAGGTAAATCCTGCCATACCTTTGGTAGAAAACATCCGTTCGATTTCACTCACCCAAACTGTTTTTGAGCCGTCCTGATTTTCCTCAATCTTAAAATCAATGGCCTCAAAAGTACTCGGACGGTGGTGTTGCGGCCAATTAAATTCAATACCGCCCGAAATCCAAGGCCCCGTTAAGCCAACTAATGCTGGTTTTATGACTTGGTTAAAATACACAAAATGTCTTTCTTTCACTTTGTTATAAGCCATCTGTATTCTGCCGCCGAGTTCGGGCAAAATCATTATTTTTACATATTGGTTTTCTAAATATATTGTCTGATAAGATTTATCAACTGCTGTGTCTGCCACACTTTCAATCACGGCGTTTGGATACACCACACCACTGCTACCCTGATACACTCTTTTTTCGAGAAACATTGGATTTTTCTGTGGTTCACCAATTTCGTAAGTGGGAAATACAACGGCTTCCTCCCAAACATTTACATACGATTTGTTGTCCATTTATCTATATTTTCAGGAATTCAACTTCTTTTTTGATTAGAAAAAAAATAGACCTTCGTTTTTAAATTATTACCAATTAAAGCGGTTTTGCACCGCATTCAAACTTAAAAAAACGAAGGCCGATTTCTTGAAACTTTTATTTAAATAATGCTTTTACTTTTTGAATATCAACGGTATGTTCAGGAGCAAAATCGGCACTGTTCATGTAGGCTAACAAACTGTATTTAAACTGATTGGCCACTATCCGGTTTTGCATATCATTCGTTAAATCTATACTTGTCACCATCAATTTCCCTTTCCCAAGATTGGTTTCAAAGCCTATCGCCAATTTTCTGTTTTCAAACCAAGTATCTATTGGCTGCAACAGTGGCTTGTAAGCTTTATCAAAGTCGTTGATAATTAAGGCTTGGCTTTTAGAAATTAAATCAAACCATTGGTAATTGCTAAATTGCTCAGTAGGAAAATGCTTAAATACCGCATGTGAGGGGTTTAGAGCGAGCCCCATGGTGTGAGGAGCTTGATTACCTGTCCAGGCGGTGTTCCAGAAAAGACTCGAAAATCCAATTTTAACACTTGTATCTTTCACGTCGCCGTTGGCAAGGTACAAAACGTTTTGTCCATTTTGTATTTTCGAAATCACCTCATCTGTCAATTCATCCACTATTAAAACCTTGCCATTTGAAATTTTTAGTTCAGTTGGATACACCCATATATCCCAATGGTTATTAATTTCCGAACCCTTTAGATTTGTTTTTAATTTTAACTGCTGGGCTGTTTTTATCTTATTTGGTAAAAATTTTATGTTGCCGATGTACTGAGAATCCCCTATTTTGATTTCGTTTATGGCAAAATTACCTTGGCCGTAGATTTTATTGGTGGCATCAACGATTTGCCATTCTATGACTTGATTTTTTAACGGTGCATTTCCAAAATGGGCAATATCAAGCGGAACGTCCACCATTTCTTTGTTGGTAAATGTTAGTTTCTGAAACTTGGCCAAAAGCACGGTAGAGTTGCAAAAAGTTCGGTACTCTTCGGGACTTGTATAGCCTTTAGACTCCCAAAAAGCATCTAAAGCACCAACCAATGCCGTTCCTTGACCTGAAAAGTCGTGCAAACCCAACAATTGAAAACCGCCAAATTTGGGCGTTCGGAGTGCCGCCTCTATATCTGCCTTGTAGCAAAGTGTCTGTAATCTTCCTGAGGCATACAAAAATTCATCAGCTTGGCTACCCATTCCTCTATCTTCAAGTGTTTCTTTGAAAATCTCGAAATTTTTTGCTTTCATTACACCCTTGTATTTACTGATTTCTTTGAGATTTGGGAAAGCACACCATTGACCGATTTCGTGGCTCACCACGGGTCTATCTATCTTGCTTAAAGTCGACTGCCAATTATATTCAAACGAAGGTTGTTTTGAATTGATGATACTTTTTAATTCCTGACCCCAGCCTTGAATCCGAACATCATTTGGCGTAATATGTACATCATTGGCAGGAATCACAGGCCAGCCCGCAGACGAAGTATATAATCGGCGGTTATCTTTTGCCTTAAAGTGATTTACCCAATCCGACAAAAAAGTATTTTGGTTAGCACCAGCGGGTTCATTGCCAGAAGACATTATTATGAATGAAGGATGATTGCCATATTCTTCTATAATTCTTTCGCTTTCGGCATAAATAAAACTATCCACTACGCCTCCAGTTCCCACTGCACTACCTTGATTTGCCCAAACTGGGCTCTCTGGATAAATATAAACACCCAATCTATCTGCTACCGAAAATGCGATTTTGGGAGGACACCAAGAGTGAAATCTCAAATGATTTAAGCCATAAGATTTGATGGTTTTGAAAATCCGCTCCCATTCGGCCTCATCGGTAGATGGATATCCTGTCAATGGAAAGCCAGCACAATCTACATCGCCCCTCAAAAACACGGGTCTGTCATTAATGGCCAATCTACCCTCATTGACGGATACTTTTCTCATGCCAAAAGACTCAGAAAGACTATGTAAAACAGCTCCTTTTTCATCGAAAAGTTTTAATTGTAAAGCATAAAGATTTGGGGTGAACTCATCCCATAATTTAGCATTCGGAAGTTTGTAAATGAGTTCGGCCTCCGAATTTTCGTTTTGGATATCGAAGTTTTGTGTAATTTCTCCGTAGTCCGCAACGCTAAAACTTATTTTTCCAACTCTTTTTTCTCTTAAAGGATTAAGAATATTGTATTTTACTAAAATCTCAGAGTTTTTAATATCCGTAAATATTTTTACGTTCTTGAGTTTTACTTTCTCGTAGACATTTAACGAAATATCGCCAATTATTCCGTTCCAGTTGGTTTGAGTATGGTCGGTAATACTCGTTGAATTGGGGCCAATCGGTATGATGTAGTTGTTGTTTATTCTAATCGTAATTCTGTTATTTCCAGCTTTCAAATATGGACTTAAGTCATAATCATGCTTAGCCACAAGGCTGTTTTGTGTACCACAATATTTTTCATTGACATAGACACTACTTTCCCAATGACACCTTTCCAAATTCAATATTACATTTTTGCCTTTCCAATTCTGGGGTACTTCAATGGTGCGGGTATACCAAGCCACTCCCCGATAATAAACATCTGACAATAGCCAAAAAGGTACTTTTATGTCACCAGTTCGGTATTTTTTATATTTATCCAAACGAAAATAGGTACTGTCAATCACATTGCCCGTCCAAGGAGTGTTGAGGTCAACTTTGTAGCCAATGTTGTTTTCGGTGAGTGACCCTGGAAGTTTTACTGTTTCAGCAAACGAGTTTTTCCACCATTCGCCAGCTATTCCTTGGTTGTTGGGGTCGAGCTTCACTTGCCAGGTACCAGCCAAAGATAGTTTTTCCTGCCCTTGAACAAACATCACAAAGGCGAAATATATGCACAAAAAAGATTTGATTATTTTCATTTTTCATTTTAAGATATTATTTCACAAATTAATTGAATTTTTAGCTGCTATTAAATGGTTAAAATTCCGAATTTGATAGACTATCTTACGACTGAATAAAATTGTAGAACTCGATTATTTCTTGCGATTACTAATTTTTTGTTTTTGCCCCCCAAATTTATTGGAATGATTGATTTTGCATCACCAAGTATCCATAATCCCGAAGTATTAGAAGGCATATTTTTGAAATTACCTTTCCCTGTGTTAAGAAGAACTGTGCCGTAAGAAGCATCGTATTGACCTGTAAATGATTCAATTCCGTAATCGTTGCCTATGGTTATGAGGTCGGCAAGGCCATCGGCATTGATGTCTTCCACTAAAATATCATTGATTGGAGCCCATTGAGCTTCTTGCGGAAGAGCAACCGTGGTGAATTTGAAATTGCCTTGATTTAACAATACTACACTTTGGGTGTTCACTGCCTTCTTGACAATAGCTTGTTTGATATTACCTTCTGATAAAATATTGGAGATATTTGCGTTGGCAAAAGCCGAAAATGTTTGAAAATTATTTCGAAGTGAAGGTATTTGTCGGCGTAAATCTTCAAATGCATGAACAGGATACTCCACCCCTCCCCAATAGTTGGTAACAATGGCATCCCATCTTGAATTATTATCAAAATCGCCTCCATAAACTTTAAAAGGCTTCTCTTGTGAAATTTTTACCGAAATATTTGTTCCTAAATTGCCCAGAATCAAATCCAAATCTCCGTCATTGTCTATATCATAAGCTTTTACACACCTCCAAAAACCCTCCGTATTTTTTCCAAAATCGGCTTTTTGAAGTTTGCCCTTTACGTTCTTAAAAATTGAAATTTCCATCAATTCACCCACCACCACAAGATCTTCCCAAGTATCATTGTCCAAATCAACCCAAATAGCATCTGTGACCATACCAATTTCTCGCAATTCTGGACAAATACGATTGGTATTGTCCACAAATCGACCATTTTCGCCTGTCAGTAGTCGGCTAATTCCCGATTTTGGATATTGGGTAGGAATAACTCTGCCTCCTCTAAAAATATCTTGGTCGCCGTCTTTGTCAAAGTCCGTGATGGCAACCACCGAGCCAGTATTTCTGATTTCAGGAAGTAATGAAGAGAGTTTAAAATTACCTTTTCCGTCGTTAGTATAAAGTCTGTCTTGGTAATACTGTGAGCCATCAAAATATTCATTTGAGCCGCTAACTATATAAAGGTCAAAGTCTTTGTCGTTGTCGAAATCAAATAAATGCACATCGGCATCTTCTTCGTTTTTGGTTTGTACTGAATTTAGAAGCGGCTTTTTGTCAAATTCTCCATTGGTTTTTTGAATGAAAAATACGCCACATTGGCTGTATGCCCCACCCACAAAAAAATCTTCTAAACCATCGCCGTTTATATCTCCTTTGGTCAGTTTTGGTCCTTCTTGCGAAAACTTGTGAGGCAGCAGCGGTTCTATGTTAAAATCAGCAAAAGGAATTTCGGTATGTTTGAAATTATCAGTGGGAAAAATTTCCTTAAAAATCCCTTCAAATTTCTCTGAAGTTTGAATAGCAGTTTGAGCTTCCGACAGATTAATGTTCAACTTCTGATTTACCTTCTGATTTTTGACCGAAAGTTTTCTGCCTAAAAAAACAACATTTACGGAATCAATAATGGTAGATTGACCCAAGCCAAAATGAAGGATATTGGTGCTTGAAGATTGAAAACCTCTCGTACTGTTTTGATATAAAACTTGTTTGGAGTTGTTGCTGTAAAGTTCTACTCTTGCACCAATAGCTTGCAGATTTCGGTCATAACCAATAAGATTTACCGACAAATAGTTGTTTTTTGATTGATTTTGGTAAATATCGGCCATCTGATTGATGTTGTTGACAACAATATCAATGTCGCCGTCATTGTCGAGGTCAGCGTATGCCGCACCGTTGGAAAGTGAAGGTTCGTTTTCTATCCAAAAATTACTAACGTCTTCAAACGAATTGCTGCCAGAATTTTTAAAAAAAGCATTTTTTTTCAGAATAGAAGGCATTTTTTTAGCGTTTCCCTTCATGTAATTGTTGACATCTTGCACCTTGTTTTTTTCGGCAAAAGTCACGTTTCCTGTAATAAAATCTAAATCGGTGATGTCTCTGAGGTAGCCATTGCTTATAAAAATGTCTTTTTTGCCGTCATTGTCGAAATCAGCAATGAGTGGTGACCAGCTCCAGTCGGTATGATGGATGTCGGCGAATTGGCCAATTTCTGAAAACCTCGGAATATCAATTTTTGAATCGCTGAGGCCATAGTTTCCTTGGTTGAGATAAAGCATATTTCTCATAAATTGTGGGTGAAAACCCAGAGATTTGCTTTGTTCAAAATAATAATTGTTGGCTGGATTCACCATTTTTTTAAGCGATTGATAATCAGAGGGCATCATGTCAACCGATAGTAAATCTATGAGGCCATCGTTGTTTATATCAGCGGCATCAGAACCCATCGTAAACTGCCCGTGATGAGCCATCGATTGGTCAGCTTTTTGTGAAAATGTGCCATTTTTATTGTTGAGATACAATAAATCATTTGCCAAAAAATCATTACCTACAAAAATATCCTCCCAACCATCGTTATTAAAATCAGCAATAGACAAGCCCAAACTCATGCCGTGGTGAAAAATCTCCGCTTGCTTTGAAATATCTTTAAAGGTGTTATTTCCGAGATTTTCATAGAGTTTATCACCCGAAATGTTGTTATCATTTTCCGATGTTTGCTTTAATTCATTTGGATTTCTTTTGTCGTTGGCACTTGTTATTATAAAAACATCAAGGTCATTGTCGTGATCAAAATCAAAAAAAGCCGCTTGGGTAGAAAAACTTGTGTCGGCGAGGTTGTAAGCCTTTGCTTGCTCTGAAAATTTATTATTCCCTTGATTGATATACAATTGATTTGCCCGAGATTCTGCTCCATGTAGTCCAGATTTACAAACATAAATGTCCAGCATTCCGTCGGCGTTGATGTCTACCATTGTCACGCCCGTGCTCCAGCCACCTTGTTTAATATTTGCTGTTTTGGTTATATCCTCAAACTTTATTTTTCCGTCTTTTTCGGTTTTATTTAAGAATAACTTATCCCCCGTTTGATTTCCAGAAAAATAAAGGTCAGGCAAGCCATCGCCATTAATATCGCCTACAGCCACGCCACCGCCATTGTAGATATATGAAAAATCAATGAAGTTTTCTTTTTCATTTTCGGCTATTTTATTGATAAAATTCAGGCCTGATTTGGCCATAGGAATTTTAACAAAAAGAGCCTTTTTTTGCTCACATGAAAACAACAATAAAACAAAAATAAAGCAGATAAAGCGAAAAAACATTTTCTAGGTAAATTATATAAAAAACAAAGCCGCCTAAAGTTAGACAGCCCGTTTCTATTTGCGTTCTAGGATGCTATTAAATTATTGCCAAACCGTGTTTTGTTTGACATTAGGATTCCCTTGAATTTCTATTAAAGGTATTGGCAACACATAATCTTTTGCTTTTATGGTTCGCCCGATTTTATATGTGTCAGAGTATCGTTTGATGTAACTTCCTAAATAGTCAGGATTAGCCCCGAATTTACTTTTTCTTCTTAGTTCGGGATAAATGTTTTGCTCAAAAGCGAATTCGTGAACAACTTCATCAACGATGGCATCACGGAGTCTATCTTTAGAAAGGCCAGTCAGAGGAGCAAGTCCTGCTCTGCTTCTTACCTTGTTTAAACTTACGTAGGCATCACCTTGTCCACTTTCATTGCATGCTTCTGCGTGTCCCAGTAGTACCTCAGCAAGTCTATGATAGATAGTATTTTTCTCGGTATTAGTCCAAGAAGTTAAATTTAACTCTACTAATTTTGATGTCCAAACTTTGCCAAAAACAAGTTCTTCGGCTTTGTTTGCATTAGCAGTAGAAGAAACCAATCCACCAAATCTTGAAACATTATAATCTGCTTTGTCACTCCATTTTACCATAGGAAACTCACCTTTTGAGTTTTTACCAACACGTCCAGTTTGATATTGCTCTATAAAAGTGCCATTTATTCTTTTATCATCTTTGTTGTAGCTCGTTCTAAAATCTTTTGTGCCACTTAACCAGCTCCAACCCGCTCCACCTAATTCGCTTGGATAGTCTTCTGGGTTAAAATGGGCTGAATGGTTATTATATTCATTAGAATTAACTTTAGCTGATACTTGGCCTTCAAAAATTCTTTCCCCTTGATTTTCATGAACTAGGTCAAAATTGTGAGAAAAATCATTGAACAAAATCAAGCCACTGTTATTGATAATATTCTCAGCAGTTGCTTTGGCATCAACCCATTTTTCGTCCCAAAGTTGGGCTTTCAAAAGAATTGTATTCGCAGCCCATTTGGTAGCTCTACCTTTGTCGGATCCTGTATGAGTTGCAGGTAACTTATCCGCGGCCAACTTGGCATCAGCATAAATTTGGTCTATAACCGCACGCTTACCACCACTATTAGATGGTAAGTCGGAAAGACTTTTTGTTGAGGTTGTCTTTACAGGTACGTTGTCGTAATAAATCAAAAGCTCATAATAGTAAAAAGCTCTTAGAAAATGGGCTTCGGCTACTAATCTGTCTATCTTAGCTTTGTTTGCAGGGTCGTTAATTGTTGCTGCAATTTCGATTATACTATTTGCTCTGTCAATTGAACGGTAATTTTGATTCCAATAGGCTGTTACATGGTCGTCTGCAGGGCTAAAGTTACCCAGATTATACTGCAAAGGTGCTTTTTCCCAACCTACTTGATACCCTACCAAACACTCAAATACATAACGGTTATAGAAGTGGTTGAACCATTCCCCATTTCCGTTATTGAGGTCGTCATAAATTGCATTTACACCCAATTCTAATTCAGTTGCCGACTTGTAAAAAGTATTGGGATTGATAAAATCCGGATTTTCGGTTAAGTCAACACAACCAATCACGGTGGAAAGAACAAAGCCTAAAATAGCTAATTTAATTTTAAAATAATTTTTCATTTTCATTTTTTTTAAATGTTAAAAACCCAGATTTAAGCCCAATGTGAAAGTCTTAGCACGTGGATATGCGTCATAATCATCTCCACGGTTTAGGTTGCTTTGCCCTCCATTATTAACCTCAGGATCAAAACCTGTATATTTTGTTATTAAGAATAAATTTTGTCCGCTTAACGAAACTCTAGCATTGCTGATATAGTTTGTTTTAATTGGTAAATTATACCCAAGTGCAACGTTTTGAAGACGAATAAATGAACCGTCTTCTATAAAGAAAGAAGATTTACGGAACGAAATGAAGTCTCTACGTCCGTCTATTAGTGGTCTGTCGCCGCTTTTATTCGTCGATGAGTAGGAATCAGTCAAAATATTGCTTATTTGATTGATTTTTTGAACTCCATCGCCTATTTCGGACTGTTGTAAGTTACGAACTTGACCTCCCTGAACACCTCGCACAAAAATACCTAAGTCGAAGTTTTTATACTTCATTGTGGTATTTAAACCAAATATAAAATTTGGATTTGGATTTCCCATAATTTTATAATCAGCCGTAGTATATTTCCCATCATTGTTTACATCCGTATATTTGGGATAGCCTGCTTTGGCAGAATAAGAAGCCGCTTCGGCATCTGTACCAAAAAGACCGATATACTCAAAACCCCTCCATACTCCTATTGGATTGCCAGTCTCTATCCAGCTACCATCTATACCTAAGTGACCACTCGGGCTCCCTGCAAAATAGGGGGTACTGGTACCTAAGTCCGTTATTTTATTTCTAACAAATGATATATTACCCCCAATGTCAAGTTTAAAGTCCTTTTTAGACATAAGCTTATAATTGGCTTCAAAATCCATTCCTTTATTGGTTAATGAGCCAGAATTTAATAAGAGGGTACTAAATCCTGTACTTTGAGCAATGGATACAAATAATAACAAATCCGTTGTTTTGGTACTGAACCAGTCTGCCGCAATATCAAGTTTTCCATTAAGCAAAGTAGCATTTAAACCTAAATCTAACATTGCGGTTGATTCCCATTTAAGGTCAGCATTGGGAATATTACTGGCCGCATAACCTGCAGCAAGTTGGTCGCCTAAAACATAGTTAAATGTACGCAAACCAGACACCGATTGGTAAGGAGGAATATTTGAGTTACCCGTAATACCGTAACTTGCACGAAGTTTTAAGTCACTGAATATTTTTGAAAGCCCACTATTTTGAAAGAAATCTTCGTTGATAATCTTCCAACCTACAGCTGCTGAAGGGAAAGTTGCCCATTTATTATTTGGTCCAAATCTTGAAGAACCATCTCTTCTTACCGTCAACGTTAAAAGATATTTATCAAAAGCACTGTAATTTACTCTACCTATTAATGATTCAAGTGCCCATTGTTGTCGACCAGAGAAAGGTATTTGAGGTTTTGCACCATTTTGGAGATTTATAGAATTTACATCATCTGCCGGTAAACCCCAAGTATTGACCCCCATGAAACTATTTATTTCCCTTTGATTGGAATGGCCAAGAGTTACACCAATGTTATGAACTTTAGCAAGCGTTTTGTTGTAATTGAATACGTTTTCAAAAATCAGGTTGTTAACATTTCTCAAAAATCTGCCTAGTTCTCTATTGTTCTGCCTTCCAAGTCGGGTACTTTTATTGTAGAATGATGTCCTATTGGCGTTTACTAAATCAAGACCTAGACTTGTTTTAAAAGTAAGCCCTTCGATGATTTTGATCGTCATTGCCGTGGTACCTAAAAGCCTATTAGTGATATCCCTATCAACACCTTCCATGGCCTCTGCCAAAGGGTTAATATTAAATCTACCATCATAGCTTGGATAGTTGTATTGACCTGCTTGGTCGAAAACCGAAACTGTAGGATCTAGACCTAAAGAAGTTATTATGATACCACCAGGGCCTCCTCTATCTGTAGGAACGTTTTTAGAGTTGGAGTTGGTAAAAGACCAACTATTGCTTAAAGTAGCTTTGCCATTTAAAAAGTCATTGTCTAGGTTCACCCTCGCCCCATATCTTATAAAATTGGTATTTTTTATGATACCTTCATTACCCAGATAGTTTCCGCTTACAGAATATCTGGTATTTTTTGTTCCTCCAGTAAATGAAACTTGGTGACTTTGTATTGAACCTGTACGCGTAATCTCCTCTAACCAATTAGTTCCTGCCCCTATTGCCGAAATTTGACTGGCATTATACCTTTCATTTCCACCCTGTGATACTTCGAGTCTATTAATATATCGCATATAGTCGTCTGCTCTTAACATCTCCACTGGCCTTGCCATGGTTTGTGTTGAATACGACCCATCATAAGATACCTTAGTTGAGCCAGATTTACCTCTTTTGGTGGTAATCATCACCACGCCATTGGCACCTCTTGAACCATATATAGAAGTACCAGAGGCATCTTTTAAGACCTCAATAGACTCTATGTCATTTGGGTTTAGCATGGCAAGTGCACTGGCAGCTTGCCTGTTTCCACCTGTTCCTATGGCAGAGTTGTCGGGGTAAATTGGAAGACCATCAATTACGTATAAAGGCTCCGAACCACTTAAAATGGAGTTGGAACCCCTAACCCTTACAGAAAGACCTCCGCCCGGTGCTGATGAAGATTGGGTAATTTGAACCCCCGCCACACGACCTTGAAGAGCCTGGTCAATAGAAGTAACCGGAAACTCTTTTATGACATCTCCTTTGATACTTGATACGGAAGCTGTCAAATCACTTTTCTTTACAGTGCCGTAGCCCATCACAACAACTTCGCTCAGACTTTTATCAGAGTTTTCAAGCTCAATATTGATTATGGTTTGATTTCCTACAATTACTTCCTTAGGTTCAAAACCTACATAACTAAATACTAAAGTGCTTTTTGCAGGTGCCGATATTTTGTACAAACCTTTACTGTCGGTTGAAGCACCCTGACTGGTTCCTTTAATTTGTACACTTACTCCAATCAATTCAATATTATCCGAGTCGGTAACTTTACCTGAAATAACTGTCTGTGCTTGAGAGTTATTACTAATTAGAAGGAGGAATAGAAGAAAAAAAGAAAAAACAAGACCCCTCTTGAAAAATTTTTCCATATTGTTTAAATTTAGGTTGTTAAAAAAAATTAAATAAATCCAAAATAATGTTACAAAATTACAAATTTTTTTGCCTCAGCAAAATGGACTTTTTCCCTGATTTGATGGATTATATTCTGAAAAGGCTAATCACAGCAGATTTTGAACAAATTGTATACTTAGTCCCTTTTAAAAAATAAAATTAAAAATGGCAGAATCACTTATCGGAACTCTGCCATTTTAAAGAAATTTAAACAATCATTTTATAAACCACATTAGAATATACTCCCAATGCATTTTGTTAGTTCTCACCCCCTACTCCCACAAAGCCCCTACGCCTGCTTCCCAAAGCTTTTTGTTTAAAGCAGGTATTCGATTGGTCTTTAAATATAGGCCTCTATTTTTGAATTTAAGCCATTGAGCATCCATTTCATTCTTCAGGTTCTTAGAAGGTTCATTGAGCCTATACCACTCGTTTTAGGATTGATTTATAAGGTATAAATAATCTGAGGTAAATTTGTTAGGAAAGTTTTCAACGTCATCATAGGCTTTTGATTTAAGTTGCACCATTTCTTCGTTCCAAATTTTTAACTCTTTAATCAATGAATCCGCAAGTGTTTTTGCATCTCTATTTACTGTGGTGGCTTCCCAAGAAGAAACCAATTTAATTAACTGTAACTGCTTTTTATAAAGTAAATTTATCATTTCATGCATTTCTTTTAACCCAACTTGTATTTTGAGCCCCAAAAGTCGTTAAAAATGGACTAATTTTTGTCTATTTTCACTTTTTTTTCACTTATTTTTGGTATAGTAAAAAGTAAACTTTCTGATAGGCAATAAGTTGATTTTTTCAATTTCATTTGTGTTCCTCCATAAAATTTAGTTTTTAGGTTTCTTTTCGTTTCTTTGCGAAATATTTATAAAAAAAATAGATAAAGGACAAAAAGGTGGTAAAGTATATAGTTATAATAGACTTTGCCACAGCATACGTATTGTGGGCAAAACTTGCCATGATAATCTGCTCAATTTAGGAACTCTGAAAGAACTCCAAGTGGAGGAGCATAAAATGCTTGCTAACAGAATCGAAGACCTTTACATCGGAAATATCAACAATGGCAGTGTAACTTTGGGTGGCAAGGTGCAATTTGTTGCTGCGGGCAATTGGGAGATTTAATAAGCTATAAAAGAACTATTTACAAGTACATTCATTTTAAATAAATAAAGTTTTTCAATGAAATTATTATTAATATTTACAATATTACTAACACAAACTGTTTTTGCACAACAACGTTTAATTATGGTTGGTGGAGGAAAACGTACTCCTGATGTGCTAACTAAAATTGTGGAATGGAGTGGTGGCGAAAAAAACAAGTTGCTAATTATTACTTGGGCAAGTGGAGAGCCAGAAGCTTCTTTGGAAAGCATTAAAAAAGACTTTGCTGCTGTTTCAAAAATTGATTTAGTTCCTGCTCCTTTTTCTCCCCTAAATGAAGAAAAAAAGGCAAAATTGATTCAACAACTTCAATCTGCCAATGGTATATTTTTTACTGGTGGCGACCAAAATAGAATTATGGAGGTTCTAAAAGATGCTGAGTTATTTGAATTATTTCGTCAAAAATATAAAGAGGGGGTTTTGATGTCGGGCACAAGTGCTGGCACAGCCATTATGTCGGAAGTTATGATTACTGGAGAAGGAGATATTAAGGTAATTGATGGAGAAAAGATAGAAACTAAAAAAGGGCTAGGTTTTTTGACTTCAAGTATTGTAGATCAGCATTTTATCAAAAGACAAAGACAAAATAGGCTGATTAGTTTGATTTTTAAACATCCAAATTTATTGGGTATTGGCATAGACGAAAACACTGCATTACTCGTAGAAAACAATAGAAAAGCTTCCGTTTTAGGGGAAAGTAAAGTGATGGTTTTTCAAAAACTTAAGCCTAAAAATGAAATGAAATTCACCATTTTAGAAAAAGGGAAAACATTTGATTTAAATAAACGAAAATAATTATCATGAGAAAAATTGTCTTTTGTGTTCTTTTAATTTTTTGCTTTTTTTCATCGTTTGCACAAAAAGAAACGCTAAATAATTTTGATATTTTTGTAGGTAAATGGGAAAGAGATATAAAAATAGGGATGACTCATGAATTTTGGGAAAAAGTTGAGGCTAACATATTTAAAGGAAAATCTCTAAATATTGTGGGTGTAGATTCCACAGTTTTGGAATCCATTTTAATTAAAAAAGTTGATATGGAAACCTATTATATTGTAACTGTTGCTGGCCAAAACAATGAAAAACCAGTTCAATTCAAATTAGTAAAAATTGAAAACAATACATTTGTTTTCGAAAATCTTAAGCATGCCTTTCCCAAATTATTATTTATAAATTTATTTCCAAGGAAATTCTAAACGCTCAAACTTAAAGGAAAATTAAACAATAAATGGAAAATTATTGAGTTTATTTATCGCAAAATAAAAGAGTAATTGGTTATTTATTTTACAACTCAATATCTGTAATTTTTTATTTACAGGATTTCGTTTTTTTATTTTCAAATAAAATTTTACCTTTGCATCAGTTAATGGTGCAAGCGATGACCTCAGCGTTATCTTAGCTTAAAAGGGAAATTGGATAAAAACCAATACTGTCCCCGCAACTGTAAGTTTCAATCAATTGTTTTCACGCTGCATTACCACTGCCTTAAAAAGCGGGAAGGTTTGAAAACAAGAAACAAGTCAGGAGACCTGCCAGTAATTATTCTTAGTCTACAACCCACGGAGGATGGGAAAGATGGAGCGTTAGCGTTTTAATTATTATTTAATTTTTTTTACATTGTTGATTTTCAACAAATTGTCTATTTCAATGGCTGATTTAACGCGATTGATTTTGATTACAATCACTTCCTGTTTTTGTAAACAACAAGTTTTTGCCCAAAAAGAATTAAGCTTGTGTGAAGTTACCGTCAAAGGGGTTCGGCCAGAACGATTTATGGTTGGCCAAAAAATCCAAGACTTAGACTCTGCTAATTTAGCTAAAAATAGTTATGTTTCTTTAGCAGATTTTCTCCAATTTAATTCACCCATTTCTTTTAAAAGTTATGGTGCAGGCCAACTCACCAGTATTTCAATGAGAGGTACTTCTGCAAATCATACTGCCTTACTTTGGAATGGAATCAATATTAACTTTCCTTCTCTTGGCCTTACAGATTTTTCTACTGTGCCTGTAGCGGCTTTTGACCAAATGACGATTCAATACGGATCAGCAGCAAGCTGTGTTGGGTCCGACGCTGTGGGGGGAAGCATTCAAATACGTTCCACTCCACAGTTTAAAGCGGAGGGTATTCATGCATTAGTAGGGTTTAGATTCGAATCTTCCCAAAATTATTCTAGCCAAGTTGGCTTACGTTTTTATAAAGCTCTCCAAAAGGAATGGAAGTTTTCAGGTAAGACACTTTTATATGGAAGTGTTTTTAATAATAATTTTGGATTGTTGCCCATCAGCAATAAAACAGGAAGAACATATACTGTTGAGCCTTCAAGAACTGACCAGATGGGGATAGTACAAGACTTTTATTTACAAAGTAAAAAGGGTGATCTCTTTTCTTTAAATATATGGTTAACAGACAATAATTTAACTATTCAGCCCGAAAATATTAGCCAAAGAGAAATTACTTTAACACAAGCATATAGGGTTTTGGGATCTTACCAACTTGGAAAGACATTGATAAGGTCTGGATTTATTCGTGACATTACTGACTTTGGAAGAGCCGAGAATGAGCACCCAAGTCATACAGAAATTGATAGATATATTTTAAGAGTGGAACACGATTTTTCATGGATACAGAATTGTAGCAAAGGCACAAATTTAAAAATTGGTACCGAAGTTGTACATTTTTCCGCTAGAGTAGATGGCTACGGAAGTCTCTTGAAAACGGAAAATCGAATGGATTTTTACACTCTTTTGCGGCATCAATTTAATACCCGATTGAGCTCTTCAATTAATTTAAGGCAAGCATTAGTTACTAAATTTGACCCTCCGTTTACGCCTTCTATTGGAATAGAATACGCTATTTTTCAAAAAGGAAATACTAAAATTTCTCTACCGACAAATGTATCCCTTAGTTACAGAGTTCCTACTTTGAACGAGCGGTTTTGGGTTAATTTGGGTAATCCAGATATTATGCCAGAAAAAGGGTTTAACAAGGAATTTGGAGTGGTTTGGCTTCAAAAAATTTCTAATACCATGCAGGCTAAAGTTGGAATTACAGTTTTTCATAATTTAATTGACAATTGGACCTATTGGAATCCAGAAAAAAATTACAAAGTAGAAAACCTCCTGCAAGTAAAAGCTAAAGGATATGAAATAGAAACTTCAATTAAGTATAAATCAAATTTATGGCAATTAACAACAGATGTACAATATGCATTTACTAATTCTTCCCAACAAAAAGAATTTGGTGCTTATTCAAAAGAAATTTTGGGAAAACAACTTATTTATGTTCCAAGACATGTTATAAGTAGTTCGTCTTCCATAACTAGAAAATCATTTTCTTTAAGTATTCAACAACTTTTTAACTCTGAACGATATATAACTTTTGATCATTCAGGCTTGCCATTTCCTCCATATTATTTGTTGAATTTGATGTTTAGCTATCAGAAATTATTAAAGAATAACCAATTGGACCTTATGCTGCAAGGCAATAATTTAACAAATACACTTTATCCAAACTTAAAAAAGAATGCCATGCCTATGCGGTCTGTGGCTTTAACAGTATCTTATCATTTTCGTAACAAATAAACAATATATTTATGCAACGCAATTTATTAGTTTTTAGTAGTCTATTCATTTTACTTTCTTCTTGTGAAAAATCTGAATCTGTTCCTTCTTTACCTTATGACACAGGAGTGATTGTCATAAACTCTGGAAATTTTTCCGACAATAATGGGAGTTTAAGCCTAATTCAAAGAAATTCCTCAACAGTAAGTTTTGATATTTTTCAAAAGGAGAACCTTCGCTCTATTGCTGGTGGCATAAGTGGTTACGAGGAAGTGGGAGGTAAGGGTATCATTTTGGTAGATAATTCTACTGCTGGAAAAGATTTGATTGAAATCGTAAATGCAAGAACATTTAAGTCTGTGGCAACAATTCCTTCTTTGGAAATTGAAAATCCTCGCAATGTTACTAAGGTATCTGATTCTAAAGCATATATTACCGCATGGGATGCTACTGGTGATTTTTCTAATTTTTATAAAAATCCAGGATATGTAGCCGTATTAGATCTGAATACGAATAAAATAATTAAGAAAATTGCGGTTCAAAATGGAGCAGAAACTATTTTGATGATTGGTAATGAAGTTTTTGTGGGTTGTACGGGTTCTGGAAAGACAGTTGTAACTGTAATTGATGCTTTGACTGATACTAAAAAAACAGATATCGAAATAGGTAGAAATCCAAACCTAATTGGACTTGATGCTAACAATAAATTGTGGGTCTTTGCAGCAGGAGAACTAGTGAAAATAAATCCAAGCAATAAAATAGTAGAGACTAGAATAAAAATAACTTCTCTTATTAAATCTAAATCGCCAAGTTCGTTTGTATTAAGTGCAGACAAAAAAACGATTTATTTTACTAATTCATTTTATGATGCTGCTGACAATTTTAAACAAAAAGGGGAAACCTATAGCTTTTCAATAAATGCAGCTACTATTGCAGCTGATAAGCCTTTTATCAATAGGCTTTTTGGAGGAGGTTTGGCGATAGATTCGCAATCTGGTTATTTGTATGCAGGTTTAATTCCTTCGCTTAAACAAGCAGGGTTTGTTTTTAGATATAAAACGGATGGTGTTTTATTAGATTCAGTAAAAGCAGAAATAGGGCCTAGCAAGTTTTATTTTAAATTATAATATGGAAAAACATGCACCTGAAGTAAGTCCGAGATAATGTATTTTGCTTTTTGCAAAGTAAATTCAGCATCAAATTCTGATTGTTTAAAAATTATAATGCGTGTATAATAATTAGAATTCTAGCTAAATTATTCAGAATTTTATTTCGGTAGCAATTGCTGATTTTGTTTAGCTTGCTTGGCAGCTCCTAAAGCTAAAATTAATTCAAAAACAAGATAAGATTAAAACTTAATTTAATTTTTTTTGTTTGCTAAAATGAACTATTCAAATTCATCATTCTTTTTAAACTGATGAATTTTGAAGATTTGCTTATTATATTTGTTAAAATATTTTTTTTCTGGTCTAGTTTTTATGTTAAAATTTGATATTGTTATTTTGAAAATTGCTTTTTTTACTTTGTTTTTAACGATTTCTCTTGAATCTCTAGCCCAATCTATTTCAAGAAAACCTTATTTGCAGCAACCAACTCCAACTGGAATCGTAATTAGATGGAGAACCGATACCCCATCGCAAACCTTATTTCGATTTTCAGATAAAAGAAATGGGGATCAAAGGATAATTACTGAATCTTCAAAAAAATTGGATCATTCAATTAAACTAACCAACTTAGTACCAGGCAAAACCTATTTTTATGAAGTAAGACATGAAGGTGGAGATTGGGAAAAAAATAGTGATTATTTTTATAAAACGCAATCATTAGATATAAATGAACCGGTTTATTTTTGGGCAATGGGCGATTTTGGTGACTTACGCAATCCTACATATATTGGCAACCAAACTGCTGTTTATCAACAGTTTTTAGCAAATAGACCTCCGCATACTGATTTGTGGTTTTGGTTGGGAGATGTAGGTTATGGCAATAACAAAGAATTACTTTTACAAAACAATGTATTTGATTTTTATAAAACTACCGTACTAAGTAACACGCCATTAGTAACAGCTCCAGGTAATCATGAATATTATATAAATGATGTATTTCAAAGGACCAACAAAAATATTGTTTATTTCGATTTCATATCGCCTCCTGTTTTAGGTGAAGCTGGAGGTTTACCTTCCAATAATAAATCTTATTATTCTTTAAACTATGGACCTGTCCACATTATTTCATTGGACTCCTATGGGATGGAAGATGGTAAACTATTGTATGATGTAGAGAGTAAACAATACAAATGGCTAGTAGATGATTTGACTCAAAATAAGTCAAAATGGACTATTGTTATCTTTCATCATCCTCCATATACTAAGCGTGCTCATGATTCGGATGCCGAAGAAGAGCTTAAATTGATGCGTCGGTTTATTGTGCCCGTTATGGATAAATTTAACGTAGATTTAGTTTTAAGTGGTCATAGTCATATTTATGAACGCTCTTATTTATTAAAAAACCACCTAGAATCTGCACAAGGGTTTAATTATGAAAGGCATGTAGTTCAAAAAACAACCGGAAGATACAAAATTAGTGAAGGCCCATTTATAAATAAAACCGAAGGAACTATTTATTGCGTTGCGGGTTCTGGAGGAAGATTGGAGTTGCCATCTAAATCTACCTTGCCAGCTCATCCAGCCATGATGTATTCTAATATTGAAATGGGTGGGTCTGTTTTGATTAAAGTTCAAAACAATAGGCTTGATCTTAAATGGTTGGCTACTGATGGTACTATACCTGACGAATTTACAGTATTTAAAGATGTAAATAAAATACAAAAACTAGAAGTTGTCAAAGGACAACCCGTGAATTTAGTCGCTTCATGGCCAGGTTCATATCGTTGGAGCAATTCTCGAGAAACAAAGCGAGCAGTTTCTAGTGTGTTTCTTGAAAATTCTATAGTCACAGTTTCAGATTCTTTGAATTATTTGAAAGATAGGTTTGAAATCACAGTTATAAATCCTCCACTGATTTCAGCAAAAGCGCAAATTGAAGCCAAAGCAGTTTATTGTATTGGAGACAGTGTTCGAGTTTCGGGTAATGTTAAAAATTTATTGTTTGGCAAAAACTACACGTATGTTTTGGAATTGATAAATGAAAAAAATACCAATTCTGTCGTTTCAAAATGGGAAAATAATTCTACAAATTTTGCTATCAAACTTCCAGTTCTTGAAGATCTAACAGCAAAATACAAGTTTCGAATTATAATAAAAAACGAAGAATACGAGGCATATTTTACAAGTGCTTTTGAAGTAAAATCCAGTGCAAAAATTGAAATTGTTTCACCACTCAACATCCCTTTTGAAGACATAGTTAGAGTACAGATAAAAGCTATTGGAACATTCCCAATCCAATTAACTTTAAGTAAATTGGGCAACTGGGAGGTTAATTCAGAAATAAGTTTTGTAAGCTTTAATCCAAAGGAAAGCAATCAATTAATCATTACTGAAGTAAAAAATGTGTGTGGGATAGGAACATCAGATGCGAAAATAGTAACCGTTCTTCCTCCATTGGGTAAAGAAAATGAAGAGAAATGGGTTGTTTATCCTAATCCTTCAAATTCATTGCTTTTTCTTGCTCATCCAAAGTTAGATGAAATCGGGAAACTTCTTATTAATACACTAGATGGTAAAACTGTAAAGTACTGGGAACGTTTTCACTTTAAAGGTGTCGATTCTAAAATTGATGTTACAAGCTTATTGGCAGGTCAGTATATTTTAAATATTGAGACATCCTCTTTGTGTATTTCCAAAATTTTAATTATCAAAAAGTAAAATTACTCTTTTGATGAAGTAAAATAGCCTTCTTTTTATAAAAAAAAAGCTATTTTACTAAAGTCAATTTACGCTTTGATTACCCTATTAAAACTTAAAACCGCCCGAAATATAGAATGTTCTACCATCAGCAGGTAAAACACCTGGGCCTGGATATCCACCTGCTCTACGCGTAAAATAGCTTTCATTTGTTAGATTATTAATTCCAGCCTTCAGATTATAATACTTTAAAAATTTGAAACTTCCAGACAAATCTTGAACCCTATACTCTGGTATCAATCCTGTTGTCGCTGCTGCATTTGGGATTTCCGTATTCGAAGCATCCGAATATGTCTTACCAATATCACTTAGTTGCCAAGTTAGAGAAAATCCTTTTTTACGATAAGTGGCACCATAGCGATTTATCTTTCTAGGAGCATTTTCTACGCGGTTTCCAGCAAGGTTGCCCTCTACTAATTGGTTGTTTACAATAGCCGTAGTTTTAAAATCAGTATAGCGAGCATCAATAAATGCTAAAGAAGCAAATAAACTGATATAACCTAATTTTGACTTTTTTAATATGGCTGAAATGGGATCAAATTCAATATAAGTTTCAAATCCTTGGCTGATAGATTGACCTAAATTTTTACGATATTGATAGCGTTGACCTGCCGAATTAACTTGAGTTAGGGTGCCAATTCTATTGTTATAATTTAAATAGAAATAGTCGATATCAAAATTTAAATAATTACCCACCTTGCCTCTATACCCCAAATCAAAATTAAATCCACGTGCATCTTTAAGATTTTCATCAATGATATCTGTGGTAGCTGGAGGAGTTAGATCAGAAATCAAGACCGGTCTATATGCTTGAGAAAGATTGGAATAAAGTTCAGAATTAGGGCTAACATGATATTCGGCACCTCCGCCAAACAATAAGAAACTGCGAGTTCTTGTTATTGGAGTTAAATTATTCTGAAGATCATTTATAGTACTAAGTCTACCAGACATAGTAGACCTTATGCTTTCGATTCTTGCACCTCCCGTAAACAACAACTTTTTATTAATCCTGAATACATTTTCAAAAAAAGCTGCTTGGTTTATGTTTGAGAAATCTAGGTCTCTAGGGAAAAACTCGTTTTCCACACTAAAATCTATTTTACCCTCCATATTTCCTTTGCCAAGTTGTTTTCTATCTATATGACCATTAAAATATCTAAAGCCAGTAGCTAAAGTATTGTTTAATTTAAAAAATTTGTAATCTGTAATTAAGCGAAGCTCTGAGCCATAATTAGTGTAATAATCGCTATCAACTTGCCGATTTTTAAAATCATCTTTTTCAGTTATTGCCTTTACAAATCCTACGCTATTTCTTTCTGCCATCGTTCCAAATCCTTTTAGACTTATTTTAGTTTTTTCGTTAAAAACATATTCGGCATGTAGAGATGGAACAAACCATGGAGTACTAAACCAATTTCTTTCTCTTTGGCTCTGTCTTGGATTATCTTTAAACTGAGCATCGGTTAAGCCGCCCGCTTGTTGGCTTTCATAGGTCATATACGTAAGTTCAGCTCCTACTTTTAGCTTGTTTGAAAACGCGTAACTCAGTTCAGCATGAGCATGATCAGTATTAAAATAATTATTACCTCTCCACCCATTTCCAAAACGTTTTTGGTAGTATGCGGTATAACTTAACCTGCCAGTTGTACCACCAATATAATTAAAAGTACTAAATAAGCCATTGCTACCTGTTGTATTTTGAGATTCTATCGTAAACCTTGTGGAAATATCAGGTTTTCTTAATACAAAATTCAATAACCCACCAAATTGTGGGCCATATTGAAGTGAAGATGCTCCTCGAACTATTTCTATTTTATCTACTACTTCCATCGGAGGCGAATAATATGCTTCTGGATAACCCATGGGGTCCGGGGTTATATCATATCCATTCATTCTTATATTAAACTCCCAAGATCTATTGGGGCTTAGTCCTCTAGAAGCCACTCCTAATTGAATTCCAGAACCATCATTTTCCCAAACTGTAATCCCAGGAGTTTTACTAAAAATTTGTCTGCTATTATTCATAGCTAAGTTGGCATTCAGGTTATCCAATTTAATAACTTCGTTTTTTTTAGTTGCAAAAATGGAATACCCTTCTATTTCTTTTAAATGCTCGTTGCCTTGCACGCCTCTGCTTACCACTACACGCACATCAGAAAGCGATAACGAAAATTCTTGGAGTTCAAAATTTATGATTATGGATTCATTTTCTGATATTTTGATAATTTTTTCTTGCGTCCTAAACCCAAGGCTGGATACCATAAGGGTATAATCTCCAGCTCTTAATCCTTTTATACTGTATTCTCCATTTAAGTTTGATTCAACGCCTCGAACTGTTCCTTTTAAAGAAATATTTGCGGATGGAATTGCTTGTTTTTCAGCACTAAAAATCTTTCCATTAATACTCGCTTTTTGAGCAAATGTTGAGAAAGTGCTTATCGTTAATAGTATAATCGTTTTAAGCCAGAAGCTTTGATTCATGTCTTATTTTTATTTAGAATAATTACAAATAGTTGTGCAAAATTATTCCTTGTTTGGAATAATTCCAAATAATAAGCCATTTTATTTAGAAAGATTATAAATAAAATTCGATTATTTACATTTTTGGTATATACTCAATATTGAATTACTTTAATTCCTTTTCTTTGGCGAGAGAGTTGGTCCGAAACTTACATCAGGGATATATTTTAAACGCATGAATCGAATTTTCCTGAGAACAGCCAGCTATAGAAAAGAAAACTATTGCCAGAAACTAAGGCATTTGAGTGAAAGAAGTAAGCAAAATATGGAAGCTGAAACAAAAAATGCCCCAATTGATAATTTGATTGGGGCGATTCGTTTCGCTTTTGGAATTATGGAAATCATCCGGAAGAAATATTTTCAGAAAAACTCTTGTGGACTAAGTTAAATCGGGCGGCGTATTCACTTGAATCCAGTAAGGGCAAAAATTGTACTTGTCGCTTCTCATTATTTATATAGTAGTGCAAGTAATTACATTGGTAAAAAAAATATTTTTGATGGTATTGTATTTATGAATAACTCAATTGTTGACCCAGTAAAAAATGATTGGACTAAGGATATTGATAATTGGTAAAATTGCAAGTAAAACTTGCTTTACACTCCAACGATGGTACAACCATCGTAGAGCGGTTGGACTAAGGATATTGATAATTGGAAAAATTGCAAGTAAAACTTGCTTTACACCCCAACAATGTTAGAACCATCGTAGAGCGGGATTATTCTTCGTAAGTAACCATTATTTTATATGGTTTTGAAAGAATATTGACACTATTTGTTGGATGATTAACAATACCGATGTTAGTGTTTTCAATATAAAAATCAAATTGATAACCATTGTTAAATCTGATATATGAATGGGGTACAAAATTACCTGTTGCGTATTCAACCAAAACAGTTACGGATAAAATTTTTGAATTTGTCAAGCCATGAGCAATAGTAGCAGTCCCACCTTGAGCAGCATTAGTTGTTCCAATAAATTTTAAAACTTTAATTGATGGGGCTGAAGAACCGAGTTTAGTGAATCCATTATGAGTTGCATTTCCGTTACCGCTAACATTGAAAATATCAGTACCGTTGTATTCCCAGTTGATATTGTAATCTGAAGTTACAGATCCCTCTAAATCAAATTTTTGAATGAAATATTTTAAGCCATCAGAATTTTCCATTCTGATTCTACCAAAATTTGCATCAGCAGTTTGTGTTAATTTAATATGTGGGTTTGCATCGCTTCCCAAAGTATTATGCGAAATATGAAACTTTGCAGAAGGGTCAATCAAACCAATACCAAAGTTTGCACCAAAAAGTGCGGCTCTATCTGTTATACCATTTCCGAAAATAATTCTATTTGTACCGCCAGTAGCGTAAATACGGGCATCTCCTGCACCACTACCAGCAGTTGCTACACCGATTTTTAAGCGATAAGTATCATCGCCTACTTTCAAATCGCCTTCGCCAGTTGCAACATTCCAATTACCCGCACGTACATGTAGATAAGCATTAGGAGAAGTCACACCTACACCAACGTTGCCTGATGTTTTTGCAATAGTAAATCTCTCGCCAACAGCATATTCGTAAATATTAAAGTTGTTTGATCCACTTCTAAACCACATAACCCATTTTGCTAAACCTGCATTTCCTAATCTCATAACTGCATCCATTCCTGCAGGGGCATCAATGTCAACAGTTGACCAGCTGGAAGTAGTTCTAAATAATGCACCATTTGAACCAGGCCCACCAGGAGAAACTATATTAAGTTTATAATCGGATATTCCAAATTTAGGGTCAGGACCTGAAGTTGTTATGCCATTTGCTGGGTCTTCTTTCTGAGCGAAAGAATGAATGAATGAAAACAAACAAAAAATTGTTAGTATTGGCGTAAATAATTTTTTCATGGGTTTAAATTTTGGTTGAGAATTTTATTTTAAAGAATATTCTAATGAAGTTTAGAAAAAATTAATACTAAATCAAAAATGAATTTATTAAACGGTATGAAAATTTATTAAACGGTAGGTATTTGAAAAAATCGCTCTTGGACATGTTCCGCAGGACATGTCCAAGCTAGATAAAATAGGATTGAAAATCCTATTTTAATAACCAATAATGGCACAACCGTCGTAGAGAAGGCTAATTTTAATCGTATATAGAATAAGAGTTGAATGAAAACCACACCATGTAACATTTACGGTGGTTATTGGTGCGGTGCGGCCACTGGCCGTTTTTTCGAACGGAGCACTGACTTCCAAACAGGAAGGCCGTTTACAAAACACACAAAGTATAAAAATTAAAGCATATTGTTTAGAAATCTAAAATGTAGGCCTTTAAAGGTCTTTTGATAAGTTTTTTTGTTGAATTCAAAAATGTACGGATTAAAAAAAAGAACCTACCTAATTTATTAAAATGAATTCTCAGCCTTCCACCAAATGTCCACAAAATTGAGCTTGATTATCTAAGATTTCATTACCTCTTCTAAAACCGAGTCCGCAAGCCTCGAAAGCAAAAAATACACCTGCTTGGTAATGATTTCCAACTGTGTCTTTTGGGAAGTCTACAAATTCTTGATAAATTTTTTCCTGCTTTTCATATTCTCCTCCTCGCCAAGTTTGTGTATCTCCTGATTCACCAATTACTCTTACATTGGCACCTTCTCTTCCAAAAAATACTTTCTCTACTTGCTTTTTATTCGGCAGAGGTTTGTCAGAAGTGGCCAACAAAAGCGGATGTTTTGGAAATAAATCCCAAAGAATTTTTAAAATATATTTAGACTGAAAAAGTAAAGTATAGGCAGGATTTATAACTATTGCTTTGTTCTGAACAACAATTTGGGTTAAAGTTTGGGCTAATTCAGGCTCGTCCCAAGCTATATATTCCCAGGGGATAAGCGTAAACCAAAAATTATAGTTTTCGTATTGATTTCTTTCCGAATCAAATCTAAAAATACCTTCTTCTTTTGAAAACTCTACTTTGTCTATACTTTCTATAGTCACAAAAAAGCCCGCTTCTTTAGCGGCTTCCGCAATAACTGCCAGATTTGCATCATCTTCGGGATAGCCTTCCATTCCAGAAAGCAAAAGCGATGCATCTAGGTTCGGGTTCTTATCTCTAAGTCGGTTAAAATTTTCAACTAATGCTTCAAAAAGTGAATTAAATTGCAATGCCTCGTCAAAACCATTGGCAACCAATTGGGCAGACTGAACAACAGCAGTTTCTGGAATACAAGTAGCGGTGTTTGCATTAAACTCTATTAATTTTATGGGTTTGTCATCTATTCCGCCGGCTAAGTCAAAACGACCATATATATGCCATTGATGAGCATCGTCTTCCCAAGTATATTTAACAAGATCCTGTAGGTTTTTTGGTATACCTAATTTATCTAACAAGTTTTTGTCAATTGCATATTGCCCTGCCTTCACAAACATTTCGTAAAGATTATTAGTGGCTTCGTAATATTTTTGAATTTCTTTTTCAGAAACAACCACCATTTCGTTGGTTACATACGGTAAGGTATCTTGCCCTATCAACCAATCCCATCCAATGGTTTTTAATT
Organism: Cytophagaceae bacterium; assembly: GCA_031420365.1. GTDB lineage: Bacteria > Bacteroidota > Bacteroidia > Cytophagales > Spirosomataceae > Leadbetterella. The sequence goes on along the minus strand of JANOMP010000065.1, from coordinate 2,543 downwards.
GGTTATCTGGAAGTGCATGAACTTGTTTTGTTTTAATCATTTTATCCTCTCGAAGCAGATCTTGAAGAGCCACCAAAAAAACCACTTCTACCTCCAGATGGACGTGTACCTGACACCCTTGAACTTCCTACATTTCTATGCACAGCTTGCGACTGCTCATATGCTTTTGGAGAGGAATAAAAACCAGCAGCACCACCACTATTGGAACGGTTATAGTCTTGTCGGTAGCCTGAATAGGCATTGTTATTTCCACCCATTCGAGCAAACATATAGCCCATTCCTCCGTATAACAATACATTACTTAAACCACTGCTATGTCCATAGTTTTGGTTGTTGGTCATGTTTTTATCTATCAGTTCTTTGGCAAGTTTTGGATTAATTACTTCTGTTTTTCCATCTAAATAGGTAACATACGCTGCTGAAGAATCAATAGGCACTTGTTTTTCTTCTATAATCTTAAATTCACCTTTGCTCACTTCTTTTATATAGGTTTTTACTCCTTGGGTGTACACTTCTTCGGTGTCGTAGCTTCCTTCGGCACCTTCGTTTGAATTACAAGCTACAATTCCTCCAGCTAAAACTACAATAAAAGAGCTGCTTACAGCAATGTCTTTAACTTTTCTAATAATATTTTTTTTGACAATTGTCATCTTTTTTTTGTTTTAAACTCAAAATTAGATTAAAAAAATCGTATTTAAATAACTATTTAATGAAAGGAAACTATTGTTTAAGAAAGGCTTAATATTAATTTCAATAGTTAAAAATTTTATTTCTTTCAATTTTGTGTTTTTAATGACATTATATTTTTTTAAAATCGGGTATATTTGGACTTAATATCTCAAAAATTAGATATTAAAATTATTTTATTATAAACTTTTCAATCAATTAATTAATGAAAAACTTACTAGTTGTTGTTTTTATTTTAACAGTTCAAGTTAGCTTTGCTCAAAGCTTTAGAGGATTAGATAAAAGCCCAATGGATATGGCTTATTATCCGGATGATTTTGCTCATGACAGAAAATTTGCTCCTCAAAAAGTTGGTAATGAGGCTTTTGTGAGAGTTACTTATACCCGAACTGCAAAAAAGGAAAGAGAGATATTTGGAAAATTAGTGCCTTTTGCCAAAGTTTGGCGTGTAGGTGCAAATGAAGCCCCGGAAATTAAGTTTTATAAGGACGTAACATTTGGTGGTCAAAAAGTGAAAGCAGGAGTTTATACTTTAATGGCTATTCCCAATGAAAACGAATGGACATTAATATTAAATTCAGATTTGGATGTGTGGGGAGCATATAGTTACGATGACAAGAAAGATGTAGTTAGAGTAATGGCTAAATCTCAAAAACTAGAGGAAGTGGTAGAAAATTTATCAATTCAGTTTAAAAAAGGAGAAAAAGGAGAAGCTATAATGCGTTTAGCTTGGGACAAAACCTTAGTGGAATTGCCAATAGAATTTTAATTAATAATGAAAAGAAGTATTTTAATTTTAGGGTTGATTTATGTGCTTATTTCTTGTAAGACTGAAGACGAATCAGACAGTAAAGCAATAGAAATAATAAAAAAAGCGGTCGAACAACATGGTGGCAAAAACTATGAAAAGTTTGATATTTCTTTTGATTTTAGAGCTTTTAAAGTTCGACTAAAACAAGATGTCGAAAATTATCGATTTGAAAGGGTAACTGAAGACTCCACTAAAAATCAAATTAAGGATATACTTACCAATTCCAGTTTCGAGCGACTAATAAATGGAGAAAAGAAAGTTTTAAGTGAAAAGGACTTCATAAAATATAAAGAAGGAATTAATTCCATTGCTTACTTTGTGCTTTTGCCTTATAAACTTTTGGATGCAGCTGTAGTATCAGAATATGTTGGGAATGAGGTTTTAGACGGTAAAAAGTATGATAAAATAAGTGTAAAATTCAAGAAAGAAGGAGGAGGAGATGACCATGACGACGTGTTTTGTTATTGGTTCAACAGCGAAACTAGCACCATGGATTATTTAGCTTATGAAAATGGTGGACCAAGATTTAGAAAAGCTATAAATAGAAAAGAAGTAGGAGGGATAATCTTTCAGGATTATGAAAATTATGAAATTTTAGATAAAAATATTTCGACCACGGAATATGATAAAGCATTTAAAATGGGTAAAGCGAAATTACTTTCCAAAATAGAGCAAACAAATTATTTAGTGAATAAATAATTTTAAAATTATCCCAATCAATATTGTTAGAATCAATATTTGATTGGGGTTTTTGTTTATTTTTTAGGCATTACAGGATTTAGAGTGGAGAAATATTAAATAAAACCTTTTAGAAAACAAATCACTGATTGTTCCATTAATCTCATTCCGAATATATTCGGACCGTCCGTATGGAAATTTTTAAGCAAGTTAAATTGCTAATATATAGATAATTAATTTAAAAATTCATGGCGGACGGCCGAGTCAGGATTTTTTTTTGTGAGTGTTTTTTGCGAAACGTCGCACCGGTTACTTTTTTCAATTGGACAGGCATACCTGCGATCCGCCGACGCGGAAAAGTAAGGCT
>JANOMP010000064.1:0-5683 GCA_031420365.1 Cytophagaceae bacterium | reverse complement strand
ACTCCCAGATACAACAAAGCAATATCAGAATTAATCCAAACTCTAAACGATACAGAAACCGTATTTCCGGGAACAGACCTTGTCCTTTTTTACCAAATAGATTGAAATTTAATTTACGCCCATGCATGGAGTTCTGAATTTGTATACTTCGAATTTTGAATGATAGGATTGAGCGTATGACCTATAACTATGCAAAAAACAATCTCTATCTGAATCAATACTCGTCGATTCTGGATTATTTTCAATATCTCTGAATAAATGAGTATCGTGAAAATCACAAAAACCATAAAATGTTGATGCTTTTTTTCTGCCAATTTCTGCAAATTCAAGCTTTCCAGCTTTTTGATTTAATTGGCTTTTTGAATGACAGTGTAAAAACCGTTGGCCATTAAACTCTTTTTCTAATAAGATAAGTGATCCTTGTTTTTGAAGACTATGTGCATTTTTTATAGGTAGTTCACAATTATCATGGTTATGATAAAAACAGTCTTTGATGGTAGCTTCGCTTCTTAATTTTGAAAAGGCTAAATTAATTTTTTTTCTTATTTCATTCTGTTCAAATTCATGTATATTCATAGAAAGTTATATTTAAATTAGAAAAATAAAAAAATAAATTCAAAAAGATTCTAGAAGAAACATTAATACTCTAAATTGACTACTACCCCGTTGCTATCTCTCAAAACATCCAAATCTATTTCAAGATTGACTTTCCCTCTATATTCAATGAGCTTCATTCTTTCTTCATGTTCTTTCTGCTCTTTTTTTGTTTTCTTTCTTTTTTTGTTTTCCATATTTGTTTTTAAAAACTAAATTAAGAAAGAAATCCCCAAATTATACATTTCCACCAATCCACACTTCCAATTTCCCTCAATTCTACCTACCTTTGCAGACTTTTTAATTAATTTTTAACCATTTAAGGAAATCATGACAACAGAAGCGTTGAAAGATTTGAGAGCCAGAGTGTCGGCTTTGAGGAGGTATCTTTGACTACGATAACCGGAAAGAGAAGCTAGGAGATTTAGAAAATCAACAAGCCCAACCGGAGTTCTGGAACGACTCCGATCATGCACAAAAAATTGTAAAGGAAATTCAGACCCTTAAAAACTGGACTGAGTACTACGAAGAAGCAGAAATTTCTATCAGTGACCTTGAAACCCTCCACGAGTTCTACCAAATGGAAGAAGTGACGGAAGAAGAAATCAAGGCGGAAGGAAAAAAAACTGAGGCTATCATAGAGGAACTTGAGCTGAAGAAAATGCTTTCTAACGAGGAAGACCAGTTTTCGGCGGTAATAGAAATCAACTCTGGTGCTGGCGGCACCGAAAGCCAAGACTGGGCAAGCATGCTTTACCGTATGTATCTCATGTGGGCTCAAAAACATAAATACAAAGTAACTCAAATCGACTGGCAAGATGGTGACGGAGCGGGTATAAAATCTGCTTCAATGCAGATTGATGGGGCTATGGCTTATGGATTTTTAAAGTCGGAGAATGGGGTTCACCGCTTAGTTCGTATTTCACCTTTTGACTCTAATGCCCGTAGACATACTTCTTTTGCATCGGTATATGCATATCCTTTAGTGGACGACACCATTAATATTGACATAAATCCAGCAGATATTGACTTTCATACCTCTCGTTCGGGTGGTGCTGGGGGACAAAACGTAAACAAGGTAGAAACTAAAGTTCAGTTAACGCACAAGCCATCAGGAATTGTGATAGTTTGCCAAATAGAACGAAGTCAGTTAGCCAACAAAGAGCACGCGATGAACATGTTAAAATCGCGTTTATATCAGATTGAAGTTGAAAAAAGAAACGCTGCAAGAAACGATATAGAAGCTTCAAAGAAAAACATTGAGTGGGGATCTCAAATACGCAACTATGTTTTTCACCCTTACAAGCTCGTTAAAGATGCACGATCTGGACACGAAACTTCTGATATTCAAGCAGTAATGGATGGCAATTTAGATGATTTTATTAAGGCTTATTTGATGTTAGATTAAGAATAATTCAAGGCTTGATAATAAAAGGCATTTTCAGAAATTGAAAATGCCTTTTGTGCTTTCTCAAAAAAAGACATTCTACTTTAAATCTTTAGTCTCTAAAAGCATATTAAGCTTGCTTTGTGAGTTGAACATTCAAAATCAATTTCACTTAGTAGCTTACTACTATGCCACTGGCTTCAGTAACTCCAGACCAAGCCAATCCGAAATATTTACGGTTTATTTTGCCAGAAATCTCAAAACCTGCTTTGGTTTGTTCATAGAAACCGTCGGGAACAATAGAATGTCATGAGCTAGAATTAGCAATTAATAAAAATGGAGAAAGGGGTTTACTGATAGAACCACGCAAAAGAAGTACAGATTTTAGCAGAAATGAAGCAGAAGAAGTTAGTGTAGTGCAAGTTTTACGGCTGTTGGAACGCCAAGCAGAAAAGATATTAAAGGTAGTGGAGGCAAAACGATTGGCACAGGATGATCTTAGCAAAGCCTTAGAATATGTTAAGAAATATGGTTTACAGAATTGACGAATTTATTTTGTTATGTTTCAAGGAAAAAAATCTGTAAATAGTATAGCTATTCAATGAATTTTTAACGAAGAAAAAAGGCAAAAAAAAAGAGACAAAATGTAAAGGTTATTTAGTATCAGATCCTTAGCAGGTAAAATAGAAGATTCCTCAATATTTATTACCGATAAACATCCTTCTTACAAAGCATTTGAAAAAACAAATCAAGAAATAACCAATAAAACGGTAAGAGCTTGGGAGAATGTAAATAAAAAAGATAGAAGTGTTCCTTTACAAACTGTAAATCAAACACAGGCACAGTTAAGGAAATTTCTTATCAAATTTAATGGAGTAAGCACAAAGTATCTCCAGAATTATTTAAACAGATACGCATATAAAGGAAAAATTCTAAAAACAAAGTCAGCAATTAAAACTTAGGTACTGACAAGGATGCTTTCGCCTATGGCGTACCAATTCTATATAATTTTTAAGCAAAATGCTGTCAATATTAAAACATAACCTTTGAAAATAGTAAATTAAAAAAATGCATCTTCAAAATGTATTAATTCAAACTTTGGGTGCTCAATTATTGAAATAAAATCAAATCTTGCTTCACCTGCCCATGGGAATAAATCTAAATATGCTTCTGCCCCTCTTTTTATAGCATTTATTTTACTTTTCGACATACTACCTTCTGGAAAACCATATTCTGCTGTGGCTTTGAGTCGTACTTCCAAAAAAACTAACATATCTCCTTTAAAGCAAACAATATCAATTTCTGAATTTCGAGAATTAAAATTCCTAGTTTTAATTTGGTACCCTTTGTTTATTAAGTATTTTATTGCGTATTCTTCCCCTTCTTTTCCTTTCGTGGATTTATCACTCATAATTTATTTGTAATTTTGAATTTCAAATAAATTGTTTTTATGAAATTCAAAATTTATATAAAAATAAGCCTTTAATGCAAAACAAAAAAGTAGAATATATAAATTTAGGACAAATTGAATACCAAGAGGCTTGGAATTTACAAGAAGACTATTTTAACAAAATTGTAGAAATAAAAATTAATAATAGAAAAGAAAATGTAGAAACCGAAACTCCAAACTTTTTACTTTTCTGCCAGCACCCTCATGTTTATACGCTCGGGAAAAGCGGGAAAATTGATAATCTTTTATTAAACGAAAATCAACTAAATGAAAAAAAAGCATCATTCTTCAAAATAAATAGAGGGGGAGATATTACGTACCATGGTCCAGGGCAACTTGTGGTTTATCCGATACTGGACTTAGACAATTTTTTTACAGACATCCACAAATATATGAGGCTATTAGAAGAGGCCGTGATACTCACTTGCCAAGATTATGGAGTAAAAGCCAAAAGAATTCCGAATCTGACAGGCGTTTGGATTGACCCAGAAAACCCCAAAAAGATTTGTGCGATGGGTGTAAAATCCAGCCGGTGGGTAACTATGCATGGTTTAGCATTTAATGTAAACACTGATCTAAACTATTTTAACAATATTATCCCATGCGGAATTGATGACAAAGCAGTATGCTCTTTGCAATCAGAACTAGGTCATGAAATTGAAATGAAGGAAGTCGAAAACATCTTAAAAGTGCATTTTACGAATTTATTTGAAATGAAATTGGTTTAAAATGATCATAAAAACACATATCATCTCACTTAAAAGTAGATACCCCTTCCGAATTGCACATGGTGTTCGAGAGACCACAGATACTTTTATTGTAGAACTAAAAGATGGTGATTTTACCGGTTTTGGAGAAGCCACACCTGTGCCTTATTACGGCATTACTCCCGCAGTCATGGAAAATATGGTTTTGGCAAACCAAGAAATAATTGAAAATACTGAATGGGAAAACCCATCTGAATATTGGGAATTTTTAAATAATATTTTAGGTGAAAATCATTTTGTTCAGTGTGCAATAGACCTAGCAATTTATGATTTATGGGGTAAAAAAAACCAGAAACCTGTTTATAAAATGTTAGGTTTAGATATTAAAAATGTACCTTTTTCAGACTATACCATTGGAATTGATGAGATTCCGACAATGATTGCCAAAATGAAAGAGTTTGACTTTCCTATCTATAAGATCAAGTTGGGCACGAATGAAGATATTGAAATTGTAAAAGCATTAAGAAAAGAAACCTCAGCAATATTTAGAGTGGATGCCAACTGTGGCTGGGGCGTAGAAGAAACCATCAAAAATTCTTTAGAATTAATAAAATTAGGGGTTGAATTTATAGAACAGCCACTAACTTCCGAGAATTTAGAAGGAATGAAAGAAGTAATGAAATATTGCACATTACCGATAATTGCCGACGAAAGTTGTATTACGGAGCTTGATGTAGAAAAATGCATTGGGCATTTTAATGGAATAAATATAAAATTAGCAAAATGTGGTGGCATTACCCCTGCATTAAGAATGATTAAAAGTGCAAAAAAAAACCAACTTAAAGTAATGATGGGTTGCATGACAGAAAGCAGCATAGGAATTTCAGCCATAGCTCAGCTTCTTCCATTGCTTGATTATGTAGATATGGATGGTGCCATGCTAATTACGAATGATCCAGCTGAGGGCGTAAAAGTTGAAAATGGAAAAGTTATCTATCCCAAAAGAAATGGAATTGGGGCTTTTTTAAAATAAATCACAACCATAAGGCTATCTTTTGAGTCTGTCCAATACAACAAACCAATACATATGTTAAAATACATTTTAATCACATCTCTTTTTCAAATTATGAGCATTAACTCTTGTTCAAAAGTAGAAATTGCGGCTAATCCAGAAAATGAAATTCTTGGAAAATGGGTATTAAAAAGTAAGTTTTTAGGCGATGCAATGGATACTCCTTGCGGCTATGGAGTAAAAAATTCCAGAGAAATTACAATAGAAATTAACAAAGTGAAAAATAATTCATATACTATTAATGGCCAATCTATTGTAAACACATATTTTGGCAGGGAATTCGCATTTAAAAATTAGGATAAATGATTAATTTATAGTATATTAGTGTATTGGTAGGCTTCGAAAAAAAATGAATACTTTCGAAGAAAAAAACACAAAAACAGCATTATTTTTAGAATTAATATCAAAATTAAAAGACCATAGAAGAATTAATACGGGTAATATCCGACACTCATTGCAAGAAATAATATTTT
>JANOMP010000063.1:0-3339 GCA_031420365.1 Cytophagaceae bacterium | reverse complement strand
ACTCCCAGATACAACAAAGCAATATCAGAATTAATCCAAACTCTAAACGATACCGAAACCGTATTTCCGGGGACAGACCTTGTCCTTTTTTACCAAATAGATTGAAATTTAATTTACGCCCATGCATGGAGTTCTGAATTTACGCACTATTCGCTAAATATCAAATACTTAGACCTAAATCAGCAGACCCTATTTACTTTAATTGGTTTCACATTATGAGTTTATGTGTCGCCACTCAAAATTTCAATTCCTATATTTTGCTCGTTTTTTGTCAAGTAGTAGGAGTAAGTTCCACCTTCTTGTTTAATCCTTTTTACTCATGTCACCATTACGTATGAAGTCACCAAGTACTGCCGAAATTGTCGAGCCTGATGTTTTTGCTTCACCAAAGTCATAATATTTTTTGTCAACAATATGATTGAAAACAACCAAATAATTGGTTATGTCATCTATGTCTTCTAAACTTTTTAATGTGGCTTCTTTAAGTGACATTTTGTGTTCATTTTAATGTTTTGGGTCAGTTTTTCTACCATTGGCTATAACGTTTGGTAGCGACAAGAAGGGCGGGACTTTTACCACAAAACTTGATTTGAAAAACAAATGTTTGATTAACCACAAAACTGTCTTTGGAACACGAAACCCCGCATTTTGGGTAGGTGCTGTTATGCCTTCGCTCTTCTTTTTCTGTCGTGTTTGGTCTTGTCATTTCGTGCTGGTTTTGGTGGCTCTTTTGTAATTTTTGGCTTTAGCGTGGGCTTATCTGAAATTGCAAAAGAGCCACCAAATGCGTTGGAAAATCTAGCTGTTTATTCGTTTGATTGTATTAGTCTTGCCTATCACAGATTCAACTTCAATTTTAAGAGCAACAATTATTTTTTTTATTTCATCAACAGATTTTTTTTCGTTATTAAATCGCTGTTTAATCGTACTGCTTATCTCCGTTAATTTTACTTCTGACTGCTTATTCAATAAATCTTCAATTATGTTTCGATACTTTTCGATTGTATTTTCTGCCTGAATGTCTTTTTCAATTTTTATAATAACTTTATCTTCTGATACATTAATGTAATTATTCTCATTGTTTTTCTCATCAGTAACCAATTTATAAGTTGTATCAACATCCTCTTTAACAATTGCTAATTTTTCTTCACTTTCACCTTCATTTTCATTTGTTTGTTCTTTAGGATTGGCTTCTAAAATTAGTACTACGCTTACTTTGACTATATTTTCAACTTCATTCTTCTCAGATTCAATTGAAGTATTATAAAGCAACTTATTAACTTGTTGATTGTCTTCTGTATTTTTTTTGTCGCTTATTTCCTCTACATTAACTATTTCTTGACTTTTCTTTTCCGCTGGCCCATATTCAGGTATTTCATCGAGCTTTTCAGTATTTATTCCTAATGGTATAGTTCCTGATTTTTCAGTAATAATTTTAGAATCTAAATCAGTAATAATGTTGTCCTCTTGTTTGATTATTATTGGTTTATAACTTTTGAAAAGCTTAAGATTACTTTTCAAATAAAAATAATAATGCTCCTACATCAGTGCCTAATTGAGTTTTGAAGGAATACCAAATATTTTTACCCAGTTTGAAATTAAAATTATGCGTTAAGTCAGCCCCTCCCTGTCCATAAATAAATTTATTTTGCCCCAATACTTTTAGAAATGCAATAACTGTTGGAACTTTTTCAGATGTATGATTTTGTCCATTTTCTAAAGCTTGTTTAATAGGAATTGCTTTTGTTGAAAACCGCCCAGTTGAATTGTCAAAATTAGCAATGGAAACTACAGTAGTTGAAGTGCCAAAATCAATTCCAATAAAGGTTGTTGTATCAATATCAGAATTATATATTCTAGCAGGCAAAAGAGTGTTAAGTGTAATGTCTGTCATAACTGAATTGTCTTTAGAGTGGGCTTTTTATTTTTAATACCGCCAATAGCGATGGGAAAAACACCTATCGCTTGATTCTTTATTGTTTCATCCTTACAAAAAGCGGAAGCTATGACATATAAAAATTAATATTTAACTCTTTAAACCCAATATTCCAGTGTATCATCGATTTGGATTTAAAAAGCAAAATTAAAAACTAAATAACCCTGCCAACTCCAAACTGGCTCCCATTTTTTAATGCTTTTTGGTTGGAAATATGAATTTCTACCACTTTTTCACTAGATAAATTTTTGCCATTTTCGTCCTGAAGCGTAGCTGTAATTTTTTTAGTTTTGGTATCTATAATCTCACCTGTAGAAAGTATAGCCGACTTACCATCGAGTGTAAAAGTAATCCAACCTGGTTGGTCTCTTAAAGTAATAGTCTCTTTCTGAATTGGAGGCATTTGAGTATTATCAAAAACATGCACAGCTGAATTAGCTCCATCTACAACCCAAACTTCTTTTTCATTTGGAGTAAGGCCTATACCGTGACTAGGGCAACCGTGTCGTTTTATTTCCCCTTTTTCGAAACCTTTTACTTGGACAGAATATAACATTTTTCCTGTTTTTAAGTTTCCTATTTCAAAACCTAAAAGCTCATTTACATTTACATAAACAAGTGTCTGTTTCCCATTTACAGTAAAAGGCCTAATAAAATTCGAAAATGGCCCAATTTGGCGTGTATCCTCTATTTTTTTAGGGTTTACTACAGTTAAATAAGGCGATTTCAAACCTGCTAAGTACACTTCTTTCCCATTTGCTCCATAAATAGTATTATGAGCAGCGGATTTAGGCATAATTTTATCTATTATTTCTCCTGTTCTGGCATTAATTATATTCCAAAATTCCTTCTCAAAGGATGGAGCATAAATGGTGAGGCCATCTGGTGAAATTTCAAGTCTATCAAACCCTTCAGGTAAAAATTTTTCCCATAGTACTTTTTCAGTTTTTATATCTATCCGTTGCAAGGAATGAATTGTAGTTATATAAATACTTTGCAATGAAGCACTTACACATATTCCTTTTACATTTGATGGCTTTCCATCTGGTCCTAGGCCTTGAGTAGGAATGCGTTTTACAAATTTATAATTGCTTTCTATATCATAAACTACAATTCCATGACCACCATAATCTAGATAGTTTCTTATGCCGGGTACTGCTACATATAAATATTTATGTACTGGTGATGGCTGATTAACTCTCTTACCTGAAAAAATATTAAGCGATAAAATAAAAGTAAGAAATATGCTTATTGCGAAATTCATGATTTATGTTTTTTGGTTGAATTCAAATATATAAATAATTGGTGAAAAAACAGACAAATTAGTTGTTTTTAGATTATAATTATTTTAATTTTTGTTGCCTTGAAAGTGTCTAATTTAGTAAACTTTGGTAGAAAACTTT
>JANOMP010000062.1:0-14783 GCA_031420365.1 Cytophagaceae bacterium | reverse complement strand
ATCGAGTAGGAGACAAAGATAGATAATCTCTTGGACGTTTCTATCTTTGTCGACCTCTCACACCACCGTACGTGCCGTTCGGCATACGGCGGTTTGTTAAGAAAATGGAATTAGTAATTTTTTCTTCCTTTCGTATGTGTCCCAGAATCCCGCATATCCTTGACTTCTAAAGTAATCGTTGTCTAGTGACCTACATAGTATTGGACTGTGTGCCACTCGGCAATAACCTCTACTTGTATTTCCCCACTCATAAGATTTTTGTTTGCCAATTCCTAGTTTTCGCAGGTTTCTAACTCTTGTCTTACAGGTTTTCCATTCTTTCCAAAGACCCATCCTTAGTCGAGTTCGTAGCATTCCGTCTAGCTCTTTCATAACTCCTTGTGCATCCGCAAGCCTAAAATATGACACCCAGCCTATGATAACTGGTTTTAGTTCTTGAAGCTTCGTCTTGAAGTTCTTGCCGTTGTTACGATTAATTATCGACTTTAATTTCAGTTTAAGACGGCTTATTGATGCTTTCGCAACCCTAATCCGCCCTCCATGAGTACTATGGCCTGCCGGCGGGCGTTCCCGTGACTTCTGGGTTTTAACCACTCGGGTATTCGCTCATACCTCCGTCAATTAAAGTCCAGATCTCTCAGGGTATTACAATAAACTTTCAGTCCATCTAACCTCTCCATCTTACGCTATTGAGTTTCGTGCAGTATAGGGCTTTTGTTTCTTTTGCAACATCACCCACTAAAATTCCGCCTTAGTATGAAGTACTGGGGGACGCCTAGTCTTCGTAGGCCCAGACTTTTGCCGCCAGCTTCTTCGGCTGGGCAGACGTACCTGTTTGTAGTCACCCACAACACCCTTGCTATTAGCTAACACTTCCTACTGCAAAGTGTGTTCGGGACTTGCACCCTATAGTTTATTGCCATGCCTGACACACAAAAAAGGAGATTTTAAAATCTCCTTTTTTACTACAAATAAATGGCTACAAATTCATTAAAATCAATTTTTAGCTCTTTAAAAAGCTTTTCAAAAATTTCAAAACGCTCCCTAAGTGGTAGATTATCTTCTGTTTTTCTATGATCAGAGGCAATGGGGTTAGCTTTTATTTCGTCCACCAATTCCACTTCAGAATGATTGATATAATGCTTTAATAAATCAATTTCATTTTTTTGGATGAAAAACCGATTTTGAAACTTTTCAACCTCGTGCTTTACCTCATGAGCTGAATTTTTAGAACTAACCTCTGCTAATCTATTTTTGAAAACCAGGATTTCGTCTTGATAAAAATCTAAAGCTTTAAGCCATCTTCCATGTTCTACATGTAAGTCGAAAATATACGTTTTGTTTTGCATTTCTTATTTATATTTAAATTTCAAAACAACAGCATTTATTTAAAACATAGAATGATAATCGTCAGTCAAAGTGCTGAATTAAATCATAGCAAATATTTTAAAATAATAATACTATATGTTCGTATGGGCACTATCTAAACTATTTCCATTTGATTCTTATTTTTCCTTAAAGTTTAAATGGAAAAACTAATTCAGTCATCACCATTTTGCCATCATTTGCAAATATTTCGATTATTGATTTATCAACTAAAATATCAAATTTTAAAATCTGGTTATGCGTATTAAGATATACAGTTGTTTCACTTCGGAAACGTTTTTATAAATCAAATTCCCTGATTTTGTTCTATCAAAAGAAAAACTTTCAGTAGCCACATTCTACTAAAATAGAATGAAATAATTTTTATTCTTTATTAGATCCAAATCAAAACCTTTACTTTTTCTAAAATCAATTTCTAGTTTTAAAAAATAAAAATTGTTGGTATTTATACCCTACATCAGAAGAGAATATGCCCTAATTGAAGTTTGTAGGTATTATTTGTCAGACGCTTAAAAGTAAAAAGTCTGAAAATATTCGAAGAAATTGAATTAATAAGACCGTTTTTTGTAAGTACCTAATATAGAGAATCTTAATACTTCAAGTAGGTCCTTTTTAAATCAAAAAAAGCCAAGGAGTTCACTTAAGATACTTGTGAATCCTTGAATTTTAAGACACTAAAATAATTATAAGCTCTTTGTCAAAACTAATAAAGACAATCTTAGAATTTATTATTCATAAAATTTGAAAACATCAATTGCACCCACCAATACTTACTTTGAAACTTGAACCTGGGCTTGAAACTACTTGAAAACCTGGTGTTAAATTAATGGCATTTCCAGCTTTGTATTGAATATTTGATACTCCAGAGATACTATTTCTGGCATTTATAAACTGAGCCGCCTGCCTAGTAATCATGCCAGAAGAAAAATCATTGGTAGGACTCACTAAATTTACAAGCAAAGGATTAAGAGTTAAAGCGGAAAGATTATTACTACCTGAAGCAGAAGCATCTGTTGAAATAACTTTTACTTTGTAATTTTCTCCCCCTAAAACTGTACTGGGAAAAGTACAATTAACAGAGCCAGCAATAATTGTAGTTCCAATAATCTCAGGAGAATTATTGAAGCTTCCATTTTCATCTGAAAGTAATACTTTAAATGTATTTCCTAAAGCAAAAGCACCGGTAGAAGTAAAGCTTATGTTAACATTTGAATTTGCACAGAATACCGTACCCACTAAAGTTGGTGCTGATATAGTCGGGGGATTTTCAACAATAGTAAAAGTAGTCACTACTGGACCATAGGTTGTGCCCCCATATCCAAACTTTTGGGCATATCCTGTAACAGTTAAAGTATAAGTTCCAGCTGCTAAATTTGACCCTAAAACATATTCACCTGCATTGTCATATAAAGAAAAATGCTGATAGCTTTGCAGTATAGTCCAGTCTAAATCATAAGGACCTTTAATGTTCATTTGTACACTTTCAATAGGTGTAGTTGGACATATTGGTTTTACTATTATGGAGGTTTGGTTTGCATTTTTTGCAATATTTTGTCCATTGGTCAATGGAAAAAGTGTCTGAAAAGGAGCTCCTGCTTGCACATAAGAATATGACATGATTTGCATACAAGGGCCTATACCACCGACAACGACATTTGTTGTAGCACTAGCAGTGCACCCGAGATTAGAAACTAAAGCTGTATATATTCCTGCATTAAATATTTGAGCATTTACTATAGTAGGATTACTTAGGCTACTAGAAAATGAATTTGGTCCTGTCCAACTATAGGATGTTCCTGCAGAAGCATTTAATGAAATTGTTTGACCAACCAAATAGGGCCCAGTATTACTTGCCGTAGGTGATGGGACTACTGTAATTGTCGCAGAACTTGAATTTGCCGCTGCACAAGTTCCATTCTGAACTACTGCTCGGTATTTGGTCGTTTGCGTGAGGTTAGAATAGTTTTGGGTTGTTGTCGTATTGGCAATCGTTACTATCGTTACAAAATTATCAATTGACGATTCCCAACGTAAAATTGTGCCTGTATGGCCAGCTAAGGTCAATGTTCCTGAATTACTACCTGTACAAACCGTTGCATCGGCCGTTACTCCTCCTGCTACGGTTCCATTGCTTACTGTAATTGCCGCAGAACTTGAATTTGCCGCTGCACAAGTTCCATTCTGAACTACTGCCCGGTATTTGGTCGTTTGCGTGAGGTTGGAATAATTTTGGGTTGTTGTCGTATTGGCAATCGTTACTATCGTTACAAAATTATCAATTGACGATTCCCAACGTAAAATTGTGCCTGTATGACCAGCTAAGGTCAATGTTCCTGAATTACTACCTATACAAACCGTTGCATCGGCCGTTACTGCTCCTGCTACGGTTCCAACTGTGAAGACGGTGGCAGTACGACAATCGGAATAAACGGCATCTGCTACATAAAAAGTAGCTGAACCAGGAGTTGCCGTATTAGGAATACCTGACCCCGCCACACCAACAGGATTAAAAACAGCACCAGTTGCTAAGGGTAAACCACCCGACGCATTCAAATACCAATTAATTGTTTGTTCAAAAACCGGTGTGCTTGCTTGTAAAGTAAACGTACCCGTTGCTCCAGTTTCAAAAGTACTTACCACCACAATGTATGTGGTGCCAGCGGCGAGTGTTTGCGTAAGACTAGAAAGAGTTCTTATACCACTATCATCATCACCACGCAAGAAATTTGTGGCAGGAGATGCTGGATTAAAAGAATTTTGATACAAAGTCAAATAAGTATCATTGGCATCAACTGAGGTTAAAACAGCTGTAGTTGTGGCAAACGTGACTGCCCCGGCAACAGGACCAACGAAAGTATAGGTTTTATAAAATACAGATCGGTCTGCCGTGTAAGTGGTTACATTATTTCCTTGCCCACGAACATACGTAGGTCCGCTTACTATGGTGCCATTAACCGTATTAATAGTTACAGGCGTAGCCGCCAAACCTTCCCCACTCGGTACAGAGGCATTTTGGCAAACAGTGTAAGTGCCAACCGTTGGCGTTATTGTTGGATTCACTACTACATTTACTCGTTGTGCAATAGGTGTTCCTCCACAAACATCGGGGCTTATCGTAAAAAAGTAACTTACCGTAACAGAACTACTTGTGGTATTTATCAATGTTTCATTGATATTTACCGAGGTGGCACTTCCAGCAGGATTACTGATTCCTGCCACGGCTGCCCGAGTCCAAGCGAAAGTAAAAACCCCGGCAGTCCCAGTTGTGGCAGTGTAAACAAAAGGGCTACCTGAACAAGCAGTTGCCGATAATGCAGAACTTAGACCTGGTGCTGTTATTGGTGTAAAGTCTTCTGTAACCACACGGTCGTTGGTTGAAGACCCTGTTGATGCTAATGCTCCTAAACCTCTACGGGCAAATGCTTTTCCGATGGCACATCTATAACGCCCGCCAAACAGCATTTGGTCGGCTTGTAAAATAGCATCACGGGCTTGCACAAAACTAGGGCTACATACTTGTAATCGTAAGCCTTCATTTACCAATTTCATTGCTGCAATATTACCTTTATAATCTGCAATTAGAGCAGGCACGTCGTAGATATTAGGGGCGATGAAATTGTCTTGAAAAATAATTTCCCACGTCATATCCCAAAGCATGGTTGCCCATATTGAGCCAATGCCATGTGGTCGAGAGAAAACAGCAGCATCTCCAACACCCGCATACGTAACTGTATTATTTATATTTGCCTTATCGTAAGAATAACGAAAAGGACGAAAACCAGCACCTGTAGTGGCTTGACCTATAACATACGTACCAATTCCACGAGGAATATTGGCACTTGCCAAATTAGGTAATAAATCTGCCCATTTAGTGACCGTCATTAAGGCGGCATAATCACTCCAACCTTCCCCAGCTTGTTCTGCATTTTGAAGGCAGTTTACGATGGCTGGGCCACCCGTGAGGCGATTTGACCAACCATGACCATATTCGTGAGCAATCACCCCATTATCAAAATCAGAATCTGGCTGATAAGCAGGGCTTCCTGCATTACTAAAAATAAACATTTGCATCCGAGGATTTCTTCCATCAGCAGGAGTGGCAAAATTGGCATTATTTATCCCACTGCCATCTTGAGCATCGGCAAACACAAAGTCATTTCCAACACCACCTCGGCTCAAATTATTCTTTTGAAAATTGCCACTTGGCTCATCAAAACCATATTTCCAAAGAATATCGTGCAACACATTATTCCAATAGAAAAGGTTGGTTATAGAAGCATTTAGATTTGCAGCGGCAGTTCCTGTTGTCTGTGAATAGGGGAAATTAAAATCTAAAGTTGCCGAACTTGGGCTTGAACCCGCAGTAGTTTCATTATCAGCCGCCAAATCGTCTTTAGCATCTACATTATTCCCTTTGGTATTAGTAAAACTAGTGGTGCCGTCGTCATGCCACCCATTGGTTGTTCCTGGGCCTGTGCCAGCTATAGCAAATTTAGTATAAGGGCTTGCTACAACCGTGCGTGCACCAAATGTAGGAGCTTCGAGTGGAAAGTCAAAAACATTGTAAGTATTACCAACCAAGGTATTTGAATTAGAAAAATTATAGTCTTTAGAATCGTTGCAAACATGAGGGGAGATGATATGTTCAGATGTTCCAAAATTACAGTGAATCACATCATCATTCGTTTTTAGGATATTGCCCGAAAGTGCATCTATGTGAATGTTCCAGATATTTTTACCCTCTTTTGTGGTAATTCTCACATTCCAAGTAAGCACAACTTTTTGGTTTTTTTTTTCGTTTTCATCCACTTCATAAGGCAACCAGTATAGTTTTACATCAATCTTTTCATTTGATATACTTGGGTCTAGATAAGAAGCCCTATTGATAATACCGTTAACCAGCGACGTTTTGCTAAGTTCCGAAGTAGAAATACTGGTAAGATTTACACTGGTTGCTGCTATTTTTAAGGCTTCAAGCGGAGTAATTTTAGTAGAAATCAACCCAGCGGGTACTTGTAAATCCAAATTCGTCACAAAACTATTTGCAACATATCCAACCTGACCGTTTTTTAAGGTTACGCCCAATATTCCATTATATATCTCAACCGATTGATACATTTGGTTGAAATAAATATGATACCAGCCCGTTGTGGGCGAAAGATACGCACTCGAAACACTCATTTCAGCAATATCAGCAGCGGATAAGTTTTGTTTTGTCGCATTATCACTAAGATATTGCTTTGATATATCTATTTCTTTTTGTGCTTGAATAGAAATTGAAAAAAAAATTAGCAAAAATGCGAATACTATTTTTACTACTATGCCTTGATTTTTTTGTTTGTAGAGTTTATTCATGATAAGGTATAATTAAACAAATGGTGAAATAAATTTAGAATTCTTTTTTTAAATAACCTGAAAAAAAATATAAAAATTAATAAAATTCAACCTTTTCTCTTTTGATTTTTTTATCCATGCTCTGTATATTTTGATAATATTTATCGAAGGGCTTTTTAGGATACTAAAAAAAAATTCATTAAAAATATTTTTTAAAATCAATAAAAATTTAATACTTAATTGCACCCACCAATACTTACTTTGAAACTTGAACCTGGACTTGAAACTACTTGAAAACCTGGCGTCAAATTAATGGCATTCCCAGCTTTGTATTGAATATTTGATACTCCGTAGATACTATTTTTGGCGTTTATAAACTGAGCGGCTTGCTTAGTAATCGTGCCAGAAGAAAAATCATTGGTAGGACTCACTAAATTTACAAGCAATGGATTAAGAGTTAAAGCTATTAAATTATTATTTCCCGATGTTGCCAAATCCGTAGAAATTATTTTCACTCTATAGTTTTCTCCGCCTAATATTGTACTTGGAATAGTGCAAAAAATTGAGCCGACCACATTCGTAGTGCCAATAATTTCCGGTGAATTATTAAAGCTCCCATTTACATCTGATAGTAAAACTTGGAACACATTTCCAGGTCCAAAAGTACCAGTAGTTGAAAAATTAACTGTAACATTCGAATTTGCACAAAATTGTGTTCCAACTATAGTTGGTGTAGAGATCGTTGGAGGATTCTCAATAATATTGAAATTAGTGACCACTGGGCCGTAAGTAATCCCCCCATTACCAAACTTTTGTGCATAACCAGTAATCATTAATGTATAAGACCCAGCTGCTAAATTTGAACCTAATATATAATCATCGGCATTGTCATAAAGAGAAAAATGCTGATAACTTTGAAGAATAGTCCAATTTAGAAAATAAGGACCTGTTATGTTCATTTGTACACTTTCTATTGGTATAGCATTACAAATGGGTTTTACGATAATTGAAGTTTGTTTTACATTTTTTGCAATATTTAGTCCATTGGTCAATGGGAAAAGCGTCTGAAAAGGAGCTCCTGCTTGCACATAATAGTATGTCATGATTTGCACACAAGGGTCTATACCTACTGAAACTACCACATTTGTGGTGGAAGTGGCAGTACATCCTGGATTAGAAACTGTTACTATATAAATACCTGCATTATTTAATTGCGCATTGGCAATTGAAGGATTTGCTTGGCTGCTCGTAAACGCATTTGGGCCAAACCAACTATTTGATGCTCCAGTTGTTGAATTTAGAGAAATAGTTTGCCCAACCAAATAAGGTCCAGTATTACTAGCAGTTGGTAATGGTACTACGGTAACCGTTGTACTTGCTGTGGAAGAGCACCCTGAGGTGGTATTTGTGGCAATAAGCGTATAAATAGTTGTTAATGAAGGGTTTACTATAACTGTTGCTCCATTTAAAGCACCGGGATTCCAAACGAACGAATTTGCAACACACAATGAGCTTAATTGTCCTCTGATTTCGCCCCCAGGGAAGCTAGAACTATGGATATTGACATAATAAAGACCTGCTAGCAAGTCTGTAGCTTGGGCTGAGGTTAATATACCAGAATAATTAAGGGTTCCTGATAAAGCAGAAGGTACACCAGAGAATCCAATCTGGACGGGGCCATTAACTCCTGCAATGGCTTTATGAATATGTGCCCCGGTGGCATTGGCAGCTAATCCACTAAATGTGATAGATAAATTTAATTGATTAGTTATAGGGTTAAATGTACCCAAAACGCTACCTGAAGCAACAGATGCGTTTGGTGGTACTTCTGCAACTCCGCTCAATGATGTGGAAACTGACAATAAAGCACAAGTGGCTGACAAAGTTGTACTAGACCCTGAACATATAGCTTGGTCAGAACTAGCTATTGCAATTGGAATCGGGTTTACAGTAATTGTAGCAGCACTTGCATATCCTTGTCCTACAGGTAGTTTTAAATCACCACAGGTCAATCCTTCTACAATTGCCCTAAACTTGGTGGTTTGGGTAAGGTTTGAATAGTTTTGGGTTGTCGTTGTATTTGCAATGGCTACAATGGTACTAAAATTATCAATAGAAGATTCCCAACCAACAATTGCCCCTAAATGTCCACTCAACGTTAAAGTTCCAACGTTTATACCTGCACAAACGGAGGCATTTGAGGTTACCGTTCCCGCCACTACAACGGTTGTGCTCACAATTATTGTTGCTGGAATAGCGTTGACTTCAGGGCACACACCATTCTTAACTATCGCTCGGTATTTAGTGGTTTGAGTAAGGTTTAGATAGTTTTGTGTGCTAGAAGTGTTAGCAATTATAACAATAGTCGTAAAATTATCTACTGAGGATTCCCAACGTAAAATACTTCCTGTATATCCTACTAAGTTCAACGTTCCTCCGTTGCTACCTATACAAACTGTAGCATCTGAATTCACGGCTCCCCCCATCGTATTGCTTGAAACTGTGATTGTTGCAGAAGTGGAGTTTGCTTCTGGACAAACACCATTTTTTACTATTGCCCTAAATTTAGAGGTTTGGGTTAAATTAGAATAATTTTGCGTAGTAGTAATATTAGGAATGGTTAGAATAGTGACAAAATTATCAGTAGACGATTCCCAACGTAATACACTTCCGGTTTGCCCTGTCAATGTTAATGTTCCTCCATTGATACCTGTACAAACTGCAGCATCAGTCGTCACAGTTCCAGCTACACTAGGGTCAGAGATTGTTAAATTAGCTGCGGTAGAGTTGGCCTCGGGGCAAGCTCCATCTTTTACCACTGCTCGGTATTTTATACTTTGAGTTAAATTCAAATAGACTTGAGAGTTGGTAGTATTTGGTATTGAAACTATAGTTACAAAATTGTTTATTGAAGATTCCCAACGTAAAATACTTCCAGTATGCCCAGCTAAAGTTAATGTTCCTGTATTGTTTCCTGAACAAATTGCAACATCTGAGGTTACTAATCCACCCACAGAACCACAGGTTAATGCAGAAATTGTTAAAGTGGCTGGTTTTCTGATACTATTAATGCATTCTGTTAGAGCGGAGCATGTAGCTTGAGCATAATAAGTGTAAATACCAACGGTTGTATTGCTTGGTATAAATTCAAGTCCAGAACCCACTTGTGCTCCTCCACTAGCAGCATCATGCCAAGTAATTGTACTTGCACCTCCAGCCCCTGTAGCTACGATGGTTACTGAAAAACTCATTACGCAAAGTGGGTCTGTTACTCCATTATCATTTGCTAACAAGGTCCAAGTGCCAGTAGGATTTGTACCTATTAGTGCAGCTAATGGAGAAGCAGGATTAAAACCACCATTAGATGGTAAAGGTCCAAGCGCTAAACCACCATCTTCAAAAACAGTTGTAATCGATGCCAAAGGTGGAGTTCCTGCTCCTGAACCATAATTATTAGTATTTAACAAATTAATAATTGTACCTGTAGGTGATTGAATTTTAAAGGAAACTTCATTATAAAAAGGGGTTCCCGTTCCTCCTACGGTTCCACAATCATTAATCCCACCTCCACTTCTTTTTCTCCAAGTAATAGATACTTTTACTTTTCCTAGACTTGAACCAGCACCAGTAACATTAACTGTAGGGTCGAGTCCACTTTTAGTATTATTATCATACCCTATAATTGGCCCTGTGTAAGTAGTTGTTTGATTAATTGGGCATAAGGCACTTGCCTGCAAACCATTTCCAGATGTAATGGTAGTTCCAAAAAGTATAGATCTACTAATTGTAGCTGGAAAAGGAGCACCTATTTTTACAAGAACTGTTATTTCCGTTGATGAAATAGTACAGCCAAATCTAGTTACTTCAACCCGGTACACACCACTTTCTTTTGCTATTAATTGAAATTGAGTAGCTCCTCCAATTAGAGAATTATTTTTAAACCATTGAAAAGTATAATCAGGATTCGTATTTGCATTTAAGATTGCTGAGTCTCCTTCACAAAATGTAGCAGGCCTTACTATTGCTACTAAAGAAGAAGGGCAAGATTGAGTTCCAATAATGGTAATTCTATGTTTTTGATTATAGGTTGCAGCCACAGCATTTCCACCATTCACATTTAAAGTATAATCAACATCTATAAATTCATTCACCTCTCCTAAAGCATTATCATATATCCTTAAAGTGAAAGTTTGTGTAAGAGTGGCACTATTCAAAATCAAAGATGCTGCATTTAAAAAATCATAATCTACGCCTTCAGTGGCAGTTCCTGATTTGTTTATCGTAATATTTACAGCTTGAGTTGGGGCTTGGTCTATTTTAATAGTAATTGGATGGTCTTTATAAAAACGATTGGGAGGCAAAGGAGTAGTTGATTCTTTTTGCCTTGCAATAGTTCCTCCTTTTTCAAAATGAATGGCAGGAAGTGCGGCAGGATCATTAATTTTAAAACTGCCCACCCTGGTTTTGAAATTAACATTTGCTGTATTTGCATAATATTCAGCGGTAAACCACATAGTTTCTTCATCTGTAGGGTCGGTTGACATTGCTGAATAATCGCCCCAACGCCCACCAGTTGAAGTTTGAGATCCACCAGAAGCATGAAATAATTGTTCGGCACCTAAGGTATTTAAAGGGTCGGTTTTTTTTCTTTCTGCAAAATATATATCAGGAAAATTTGTTGTACTAGCCCTGCTATATCCCAATGCCATGTTACCTTTTTGATCAATTCCTACGCTTCCCATCCAACGGTTTATGCCAGTAGCACCATCAATAGCTGTTGGAGAATAGGTAGATTGCTGATTTATAGTCCAAGGACTTACAGAATTTGGTCTTGTAAGCTCATACCATCTTTTTGCTGCTTGATAGGTGGAGGCAGCTGTTGGATTCACGCCACTTACATTTACCACATAATTCATTACCATTGATTCATAATTGTCAAACCTTCTATAAATAATTCGACTCATCATTCTGTCGGCAAGTTGGTCAAGATTTGAAGTAGTGCCCTGCTGTTCTATTGCATTTGGATTAGGATTTCGAGCATCAAAAGCAGCAGTAGGCAAATTAGTAACTGCACTGAGTACCGATGAGGCTGGATTTGCAAAATTTGGAGTTAGTGTTCTTAATTGCAATTGGTCTACGCCTCCAAACTCATCCGCATCAAAAGTAACAAACATAGGATGAGATGTTACATCAGGAGTTTTAAAACCTTCAAAACTAGCGGGTAAATAGCCTGCTGTACTTGCATCTTGAAATCCAATAGCAGTAACAGTTGGTTCGCCATTCACCATCTTAGTCCTATCAAACGCCCAATAACCTTGACCTAGATATGCCGTACCAGCGGTATTAAAATTATGAGTGGTTACCACATAGCTATTGTTCCAAATACCTACGTGAGGATAGTCTGGAAATTTGCCTGGAGTGCGAAATTCGTACACAAAATAAGCTCCTGTTGGATCACTGGTTTGAGAAATACAGAAAATAAGCGATTCGGAACCATTCGTAAATAAACTACTAAACTGCAAAAGAAGCCATCGGTCTGCAATGTGATCATAAAGTGCTATTGGGTCTCCGTTATCTGTTGAAGTGGAAGCTATTGCACTAAGTTTCAGTGGGCCTGTTAGCACTGTTCCAGCTTTATTAAATACTTTATGAACCGAATTTATCATTTGAACCACATGATTTGGCCCGACAGCCATTACGGGGTCTGGTGGTGAAAATAAAGGAAAACCCACAGCCGTATTATCTAGGGTACCTGCTCCTTCAAAAGTACCAATAAGCGAATTTGATGTTTTAAATTGAATTCCAGATTTCACCTCTTTCTGGATTGCCTCATCAGAACTTTTTGCATTTGGATTCTCGCTTGAGAATCGTACCCTTTTATTTATATTTGCCCTTAATGCTAAAGATTTTGGGTCTTCTGGCTTTGGTGTTTTAGTATTTACAGGATTGTTATCTACGATATCCGTCAATTTTGGTGAAAGCCTGACTAGTCGCCCTGTTAAGATATCATCTGGAAAGTGTTGACTATAAACAATTTGGACGCAAAAAAATAAAATCAGTAAAAAGCAGCTTTTTTTCATGGTTTTAAAAAAATAAATAGCAATTAGAATCAAGGATATTGAGAACTTAAAAATATTTTTAAATTAAAATTTTATTTTATGAAAACCTCAGCAAACAATTTTTTAAAAATATACTTCTATCCTACAGCAAAATATAGCTGAAAAAATATACTAAAATATGAATTTTATAAATGAAAAATTGTGCCTCAAATTAATTGTAATTGTATTAGAAAAGGCAAGAGAAGCAAAACAAAATTAACAGTATTTAACAAAAAAAAATCTTTTTTAGAAATCTTTTATTTTATGGCAAATAAAACTTTTGTTTAGGGGAAACATAAAATCTAATTGAAAAACTTAGGTTTGGTACTTTTCCAAACATCGTCAGAAAGTTTTCAACATTATTTATTGATTAATTTCGAAGAGTACTATTTAAAAAACTAGACATTTACTAAAGCTCACATTCACCAAAACTATTCGAGGTAAATTCATTTAAAACAAAGCAAATTTGTGTGTCTGGAATATTTTGTGTAGTTAAAATCTGACTCTATTAAGCAAAATATATCCAAAATTTACTATTGCTTTTCGAATCCATATTTACTTTCATCTCAATAAATATTTCATGTTTTTATATACCTTTTTAAATTTAAAAAATAGGTTCTATTTAAACCTTTTTCAAAAATCACTTTTTCACTCCAAACTTATATATGGTGGTAGTTTTATAGGTTTCACCCGGATTTAAAACAGTACTTGGAAATGCTTTTTGATTTGGAGCATCTGGATAATGTTGTGTTTCGAGACAAAAACCATATCTGAAATCATACTTTTTCCCTGATTTACCTACCGCTTTCCCACTAAGAAAATTCCCAGTATAAAACTGAACTGCTGGCTCGGTAGTAAGAACTTCTAAAGTACGACCAGATACATGTTCAGTTACCATTGCCACTGATTTAAGACTTGAGCTGGAATCTGCAAAAATCCAACAATGGTCATACCCATTTCCAAGCTTAATGTCAATATTAGTTGTATCATTTATTCTTTCACCGATCAAATGCGGCGAATTAAAATCAAAAGGTGTTCCAATAACCGATTTTAGTTCTCCAGTAGGGATTAGTCCTGCATCTGTTGGTAAATATCTGTCTGCATTTAAAACTAATTCATGATCTAATATATCACCATTGCCTTCTCCTTTAAGGTTAAAATAAGCATGGTTTGTCATGTTTACTACGGTCTTTTTGTCGGTGGTGGCTGTGTAGTCTATTTGCAAAGCATTGTCACTTTTTAGGGTATATAGCACCTCAACATTTAAATTACCAGGAAAACCCTCTTCTCCATCTTTTGAGACATAATTTAATTTTAATGACGGCTCTGTTCCATCAATAATTGTCGCATTCCAAATTACCGCGTTAAATCCTTTCAAGCCTCCATGCAAAGAGTTCAAACCATTGTTAATTGCTAGTGAATATTCTATGTTGTCTAATGAAAATTTTCCTTTAGCAATTCTGTTGCCGCATCGGCCAATTAAAGCACCTAAATACTTAGTATTTCCTAAATAATCCTCGGGGTTGTTAGAACCCAAAGTTATATCTGCAAACTTACCATCCTTGTCAGGAGCAGTCCATTTTACAATAGTACCTCCCAAATCTGAAATAGCAACTTCCATGCCGTTTGCATTTTTTAGAGTAAAAATTTTCACGCTGTCACCTGAGGCCAAAACCCCCATATTTTCTACTTTAATATTCATATTTTTTTCATTTTTGGAATCCCCGCAAGAACATATTGAGAAAATTGTAATTGCTAATAATAGATATTTTACCATAATTATTATAATTTATATTGCATTTCCACTTTTAAAATAAGTTGAAATTAGATTATTCGAAATGCTAAATTAAACTAGTTTTTTATAAATGCTTTAAAAATAATAAAATATTATATCAACAAAAATTCAACTACAAAAAAAATGACCCATTGATGAAAATATAATTTCTAAAAAACACAAAAAAATTG